>JAUMBN010000018.1:0-9677 GCA_032119675.1 Solirubrobacteraceae bacterium
ACGATGACCATGGCCTTCACCGGCTACCTGCTGCCCTTCGACCAGCGCTCCTACTGGGCGACGATCGTCGGCGTGAACATCAACGGCACCGGCCCCATCGTCGGTCCGTACCTCTCCGAGTTCCTGCGGGCGGGCCCGTACTTCGGGGCCACCACGCTCTCGCGCTTCTACGCGATCCACATGCTCATGGTGCCCGGGGCGATAGCCGCGCTGATGGGCTTCCACCTCTACCTCGTGGCCAAGCTTGGGACAACTGCCCCGCCGTGGATCAAGGCCCAGCCGCCCGAGAAGCTCCGTGAGGAGAACGTCACGGCATGAACAAGCAGGAGAAAGAGCAGTACCTGCGCGACTACGGGATCCTGAAGTCGCAGGGCAAACCGTTCTTCCCCTACGCCGTCACCAAGGACAGCGTCATGGCGATCATGGTGATGGTCGTCATCATCCTGATGTCGCTGATCCTCGGCGCCGAGCTCGGGCCGAAGGCCGACCCAACCTCGACCACCTACACGCCGCGCCCGGAGTGGTACTTCTTCTTCCTCTTTGAGCTGCTGAAGGTGATCAAGGAGCCGTGGCTGACGCCGCTGGCCACGATCGGCGTCCCGACGATCTGCCTGATCCTCCTTTTCCTGCTCCCGTTCTACGACCGCAACCCCGAGCGGCGCCCCGAGCGGCGCCCGATCGCCGCCACCGCCGGCGTCCTGACCATCTTCGCCATCGGCTTCCTCACCTATCTCGGCGCCTCGGCCGGCCCGCCGACCGAGATCGAGATCCCGGTCCCGGCCAACGTCAAGGCCCAGGGCTCCGAGGCCGTCGCCAACTTCAACGCCGGCGAGCAGGTCGTCGCCCAGTCGGGCTGCGCCGCCTGCCACCAGTTCGGCGAGAACGGCAACCACGGCCCCGGACCGAAGCTCACCGAGATCGGCGCCCGCCTTCCCGCCCAGGCGATCGAGCGTACCCTGGTGAACCCGACCGCGCCGATGCCCTCCTACGCTGCGATCCAGCAGGAGGACCCCAAGCAGTTCCGCCAGATGGTCGACTACCTGGCGAACCTCAAGTAAGGGCCGTTCCGTGACCACCGGCCCGGCGTCCGGCACCCTCGAGGAGCCCCAGGTCCGGGCGATGTTCGACCGCATCGCCGGCGTCTACGACCTGATGAACTCGGTCATGACCGCCGGCATGCACCACCGCTGGCGCAGCCGTGCGGTCGACCTGGCCCGCGTCGGCCCGGGTGACGCGGTGCTCGACGTGGCCACCGGCACCGGCGACCTGGCCGTCGAGCTCGCCGGTCGCGTGATGCCCGGCGGCGAGGTGATCGGCACGGACTTCTCCGAGGAGATGCTTGATCGGGCGCGAGTGAAGGAGCCGGGGATCGAGTGGGAATGGGCCAACGCTATGGAGCTCCCCTACGAGTCAGGCCGCTTCGACGCGGTCACCGTCGGCTTCGGCGCCCGCAACTTCTCCGATCTCGACCAGGGGCTCTCCGAGATGGTCCGCGTCACGCGCCCGGGCGGGCGTGTGGTGGTCCTGGAGATCACCACCCCGACCAGGCCGCCGCTCTCGAGCTTCTTCGAGATGTGGTTCGACACGATCGTGCCCCAGCTGGGGAAGGTCGCCGGTGACCCCGACGCTTACGAGTACCTGCCCAGCTCGGTGCGCCGCTTCCCCGACGCACCGAACCTGGCGGCGCGCATGGCCGTCGCCGGGCTGGAGGACGTCGGCTGGCTCATCACCGCCGGCGGGATCATCGCGATCCACCACGGCGCCGTACCCGGTTCGTGAGCGACCCCACTCCGCAGACCGCCGAGCTGGTCCTGGCCGGCGGCGAGCACGTTCCCGGGCTCCTGCGCGAGGTGGAGGCGCTCCTGGGCCAGGAGGCGGTCTCGTGGGGCGAGCCCGTCGGCCCGCACGGCGAGCAGACGATCAGCGCCGGCGGCAAGCGGCTGCGCCCGCTCCTGCTCCTGCTGGTCGCCGGCCCTCCGGCCGGCCCGGAGGGGTCGGCCCGCCTCGTCCGCGGTGCCGCGGCGATCGAGCTGATCCACAGCGCCACGCTGGTCCACGACGACGTGCTCGACAACGCCGACCTGCGCCGTGGCCGCCCGACGGTCCACGCCACCGCCGGCCCGGAGATGGCTACCTCCACCGGCGACCTTCTCTTTGCCCGCGCTTTCACGCTGGTCACCGCAGTCGACGACCTGCTCGCGGTGCGCGAGCTGAGCGAGGCCTGCTCGGGCCTGGCCCGCGGGGAGCTCCTGCAGAGGGAGGACGCCTGGAACATGGGGGTGAGCGTCGAGCGCTACCTCGAGCGCTGCCGGCTCAAGACCGCCGCCCTCTTCGAGGCGGCCTGCACGGTCGGCGCCGACGCCGGCGGCCTCGACCCGGAGCCGCTGCGCGACTTCGGGCGGCGGATCGGGCTGGCCTTCCAGCTCCTCGACGACGTGCTCGACGTCTCCGGGCCGCCGGAGCGCACCGGCAAGCCGCGGGGCACCGACCTGCTCGACGGCACCGTCACGCTGCCGCTGATCCTCGCCGCCGAGCGTGACCCGGAGATCGCCGCCGCTGACCTTCGCTCCATCGGCGACGCCGAGGCCGCCGCTGAGCTCTGTGACCGGATCGAGGCCACCGGGGCGCTCGAAGAGTCCAGGGCCCGGGCCCTGGAGATGGTCGCCGATGCGAAGGAGCTTCTCCCGCCGAACCTCGACGCCGACCGCCGCCGAGCCCTGGAGCTCGTGGCCGACGGCGTCGTCGCCCGCTACAGCTGACCGGCGCGCCGAAGCTGCTGCGCCTCGCTGGACAGCAGCGGCCCTAGAAGTCTTCGGGGAGGATCAGGTCCTGCTCGAGGGCGCGGGCGAAGCGTTCGATCTCGCGCTCGGCGTTGTCGCTGGCCAGCCTGACCATCGAGAGCTCCACCAGGGCGCGGGCGCGCTCGTGGAAGAGGGTCAGCTGCTCGGCGAGCTCGTCCTCGATCACGGTGGTCGCCCGCTGCTCGCACTCCGGGCAGCGCAGCTCCAGCTGCCACGCCTGCTCGCCGTGGCTCGCCCACCCGGTGGGCTGGACCAGCGCCGAGCCGCAGGAGCCGCAGAGAGTGAGGTCGTCGAGAGCGTCGAGCATCGACGTGTCGACCGAAACGGCCTCCGGAGCGCTCTCGGGCTCGCGGTCCTCGTTCATCGCGAAGGGCTCCCCGTCGACGTAGAGGATCTCCAGCCGCCGGCCGGAAGGCAGCACGATGCTGCTGAGTTCTGTATCGCTGATTTCACGGTCATCGTGTCTCATGGCAACGCTCCTGATGCGCGCTTTCTCTGCCTCCTAAACAACTCCTTCCCGGAAAAGGTGCGGCCGCTGCCAAAAACCGGCGAAGGCGATCTGCCACCCCTCAAACAGGTGGCCGGTACGATGTGGCCATGCCTTCGATCGGCCCTCTCGAACTGGGGATCGTCCTGGTCATCATCCTCCTGATCTTCGGGCCCAAGCGGCTGCCCGGGCTTGGCAAGCAGCTCGGCTCCGGGATGCGCGAGTTCAAGGAGTCGATCACCGGCCGCGGCAGCAAGGACGAAGAAGAGGCGCCGAAGGTCGAGGCCGCCAAGGCCAGCGAGCCCGAGGCACCCGCCAAGCCGGCCGAGAAGTCGCCGGCCGCGCCGGTCGACGGTCCTCGCGCCGACAGCTGAGCCGCCATGCCGGTCTTGCGGCCGCTCGGCCATGAGGACCGAATAAGCATCGTCGACCACCTCGACGAGCTGCGCTCGCGGCTCATCTTCTGCGTCGTGGCGCTGGTGGTGGTGTTTGCCTTCACCTACTGGCAAAACGCGGAGATCCTGCGGATCGTCAACCAGCCGCTGGTCGACGCACAGAAGAAGGGCCAGCTCAACCCGCAGAACTCAGCCGACGAGAGCATTCGGTTCGAGAAGCAGCTCTCCCAGGCGGTCAAGGAACTGACCCCGGCCACCGCGGCGACCGCAAAGGCGCTGAAGGAGATCGCCGCCGAGCCCGGCGTGAGCGCCGGGGCCAGGGAGCAGGCCAGCGCCGCCGCCGAGCGGCTGGCCACCGCCACGAGGGCCCTCGCCGGAGCCGCCCGCGCCGCGCCGACCGACTTCAGCCGAAAACCGCTCACGCTCGGGGTCGCCGAGCCTTTCGTCACAACTTTCACCGTCGCCGCCTACGCTGCGCTCCTGCTGACGCTGCCGCTGATCCTCTGGCAGGCCTACGCCTTCGTGCTGCCCGCCTTCGACCGCAGCGAGCGCAAGATCGTCATACCCCTCATGGCGCTGGTGCCGATCCTCTTTACGGCCGGCGTCCTGTTCGGCTACTTCGCGGCGTTACCGAGGGCCGTCGAGTTCCTCCAGAACTTCAACAGCGACCAGTTCAACATCCAGATACAGGCGCGCGACTATTACCGCTTCGTGGTCATCTTCCTCGGGCTGATGGGGCTCATCTTCCAGATACCCGTTGGTGTGCTGGCCCTTACGCGTACCGGCGTGGTTGACGCCCGAATGCTCTGGAAGCGCCAGGGTTACGTGATCCTCGGGATCGCCGTCCTGGCCGCGATCGCCACCCCGACCCCCGATCCGGTGACGATGCTCGTCACGATGCTCCCGCTCGTGATCCTCTACGAGTTCAGCATCGGGCTGGCGTGGATCTTCCGGCCCAAGAGCGGGACGGTGAAGACGCGCTGGGAGAACCTCTGGGACGAGGACGAAGATGACGAGCAGGACCTGATCGCCGCCGAGACCGTCGCCGAAGAGGCGCGTGAGGCGGGGACCGGCACCGGCACCGTATCCTGAGCTGAATGCTTTTCGACCTGCGCGGAAAAGGCCGGCGGACCGCCGTCAAGATCATCTACAGCAGCCTGGCCATCCTGCTCGGCGGCGGCCTGGTCTTCTTCGGGATCGGCAGCGCCACCGGCGGCGGCGGCCTCTTCGACGCCTTCAGCGAGAACTCCGGGAACGTCAGCAACGTCTACTCCAAGGAGATCGAGGAGTACGAGAAGAAGGTCGCCACCGACCCCAAGGACGAGGCCGCATGGCTGGCCCTGGCCCGCCTTCAGGTCCAGAGCGCCTCGGTCGAGGGCTACGACCAGAACACCGGCACCTACAACGCCGAGGGGCGCGCCGAGCTCGAGAAGGCCTCGACCTCGTGGAAGCGCTATCTCGCGCTCGACCCCAAGAAGCCCAACGCCCAGGTCGCTTCGCTGATGGTCAACGCCTACGGCCCGGCGGGCCTCAACGACCCCAAGGCCGCCGCCTCGGCCCTCAAGGAGGTCGTGGCGAGCCGAAAGCCCAACGCCGCCCTCTACTCGCAGCTCTCGATCCTCCTCTACCAGGCCGGAGAGAAGGACCAGTCAAAGCTCGCCGAGGAGCGAGCCCTCGAGCTCGCGCCGGCCGACAAGCGCAAGCTGATCAGCGCCCAGCTGGCCGCCCAGAAGGCCGAGATCGACGCCGCGCTTAAGAGGCAGGCCGAGCAGCAGGCCCAGCCCACGCCGGGCCTCGGCGGCTGACCCTGCGGCCCGCGCACAGGCCCGCGTGAGCGGGCCCGGTCCCGCCGCCAGCCGCTAGCATTCGCCGCCGCACGCCCCTGTAGCTCAACTGGTAGAGCAGCGGACTCTTAATCCGAAGGTTCCAGGTTCGATCCCTGGCGGGGGCACTCTTCACCGGTGCCCGGGCGCCCTGGCCGGGGACCGCCACGGAAGCGGGATAAACCGTGAGCGCCTTTCGCCTTCACCCGGAGGATCCCCGGATTGCCTGCGCCTAGCTTTCGGGTTGTTCCACGCAAACGGCAACCGAAAGGTAATGATCCGTGTCCGTCATCAGGGTGATCAAGGGAAGCGCAGGGCGCATCGCGGGTTTTGAGGATGCCGTGATCTTCATCCTCAACGGTGAGTAGGCCGAACCCGCCGCCTGTCCCGTGCCCCCACAGCTGGAAACCTTTGTTTCGGACCGCCGGAGAGAGCTCTACCGGTCGGCCATGAGGGTCCGCGAGTTTGCGCACCCCCTCACCGGTGACGCGCGCGACTACGACCCCCTGATCGGCCGGCTGGGCGGCGCGAGCATCGTGATGCTCGGCGAGGCGACCCACGGAACGAAGGAGTTCTACGCCGAGCGCCTGCGAATCACGCGGCGGCTGGTCGAGGAGCGCGGCTTCAACGCGATCGCGATCGAGGGCGACTGGCCGGACGCTCACCGCGTCAACCGGTTCGTGCGCGGAGCGACCGATCACGACGGCGCCGACTCGGCGCTCGGCGGGTTCACCCGCTTTCCCTCCTGGATGTGGCGTAACGCGGAGACGCTTGAGCTCGTCAGCTATCTGCGCCAGCACAATTCGATGCAGCCGTCGGAGGTCGATCAGGTCGGCTTCTACGGCCTCGACCTTTACGGGCTCTTCTCGGCGATCGAGGCAGTCATCGGCTATCTCGACGAGAACGATCCGGAGGCGGCGGCGACCGCCCGGGACCGCTACTCCTGCTTCGGCGCCTTCACCGACGACGCGCAGGGCTACGGGCAGGCGGTGACGCTCGGAGTCAGCGAGCCGTGCCGGCGCTCGGCGGTCGCCCAGCTCGTGGAGCTGCGGCGCATGGCCTTCGAGCTGCCGCATGACGGCTTCGCCTACGCCGACGAGCGCTTCCTGGCCGAGGAGAACGCCCGCTGTGTCACGGCGGCCGAGGAGTACTACCGGTCGATGTTCTCTGATCCCCGGGGCTCGTGGAACCTCCGCGACCGGCACATGGCTGACACGCTCGACCAGCTGATTGCCCACCTGGACCGCTACACCGGTCAGGCCAAGGTGGTGGTTTGGGCCCACAACTCGCACGTTGGCGATGCCCGCGCCACCGAAGCCTCGCGCCGCGGCGAGCTCACCCTTGGTCAGCTCGCCCGCCAGCGTCACGGCCACAGCTCCTTCCTGCTGGGGCTGACCACCTACGACGGAACCGTCACCGCCGCCCGTGACTGGGGCCAGCCGCCGATGGTCCACAAGGTCCGGCCGGCTCAGGCCGGGAGCATCGAGGAGCTCCTTCACCACGTCGGGCTCGACTCACTCCTTCTCTCCCCGTCGCCGGGAACGGCGGCCTACAGGGAGCTCGACAGGGTCTACGGCGAGCGCGCAATCGGCGTGGTCTACCGGCCGGAGACCGAACGTGAGAGCCACTACCTGACTGCCAACCCGGCCCGCCAGTTCGACGCGATCGTCCACATCGATCGAACCACGGCGATTGCACCGCTCGACGAGGATGTTCCCTGGGCCGGCCACGAGCCGCCCGAGACCTATCCCACGGCGCTCTGATGGACGGGGTACCCGGGCCTCATGGGCCGCGCTTTGCCTCTCGCGTCGCGGCCGGCGAAGCGCTGGCCAGGGCGGTCGCCGACGAATTCCCGCACGCGCCCACGACCGTTCTGGCCCTTCCGAGGGGCGGCGTGCCAACGGCGGTGCCGGTGGCCCGCGAGCTTCACGCTCCGCTCGACGTGATCCTGGTCCGCAAGGTGGCTGCGGCCGGGAACCCCGAGCTTGGAATCGGCGCCGTCGCCGAGGGCGGTGTTCGGGCGCTCAACGGCACGCTCATCGGGCACCTGGCCATGAGCCCCGAAGAGGTGCGCCACTCTGTCGCGGTCGCCGACGCGGAGCTCGCCTCCCAGGTCGAGGAGTACCGCCACGGGCACGCCGGGCAGTCCCTCAACGGCAGGACGGCGGTGATCATCGACGACGGGCTGGCCACCGGATCGACCGCGGTCGCCGCCGTGCACGCCGCTCGCGCACGCGGAGCCGCCAGGGTGGTGATCGCCGTTCCGGTTGCCTCCCGCGAGGCGGTCCTCCACCTCTCATCGGAGGCGGACGAGGTGATCGCGCTCGAGGTCCCGGACCGCTTTCGCTCGGTGGGCGACTGGTACTCGGAGTTCAGTCCCGTTCCCGCGGCCGAGGTCCATTCCCTCCTCAGCCAGGGCGCGCGTGCCGCGGCCTCCGACCCGCCGGTTCGCGCCGTCGAGGTCCCGGTTGGCGGTCGGCTCTTCCTCGACGGTGACCTCGGCGTGCCCGAGAACGCCACCGGACTGGTGATTTTCGCTCACGGGAGCGGCAGCAGCCGGCACAGCGCCCGGAACCGGCAGGTCTCCCGCCGCCTTCAGCAGGCTGGTCTCGCGACGCTCCTTCTCGACCTGCTAACCGGCAGCGAGGAGTCCGACCGCAGCAATGTCTTTGACATCGGACTCCTGAGTTCGCGTCTGAAGGCGACTATCGACCGGTGCTCGGCCTGGCCCCCGGTGGCCGCGCTTCCGGTCGGGCTGTTCGGGGCCAGTACCGGCGCCGGTGCGGCCCTGGTCGCCGCCGCCGGTGACGACCGCGTTCACGCCGTGGTCTCGCGCGGCGGCAGGCCCGACCTCGCCGGCGCGGCGCTCGCCGGCGTACGTGCACCCGTGCTGCTGATCGTCGGGGCCAACGACGTCGAGGTCCTTGAGCTCAATCGCGACGCGCAGCGCCATCTCGCCGGGCCCAGCGAGCTTGCCGTCGTACCCCGGGCCGGCCACCTCTTCGAGGAGGAGGGAGCCCTGGAGCGGGTGGGGGATCTCTCAGCGGACTGGTTTGGACGGTACCTCGTGGTTCCCGCCGGGGTGGCCTGACCGCCCCGCCAGCCGGGCCGAGCTGGTGCAGTACGCCTTCGAGCGCCACCTGATCCCCTGAAGCCTGCCGGCCGGTGCGGGCATCCGCGTCGGCGATGGCGTGCGCGCCGCTTCAGGTTTCGAGCGTGACGATGCCCTTGCTCATGGCGATCCCGATTGCCTGGGCGCGGGTACGGGCGCCGAGCTTGCGCATCGCGTTGCGCACGTGGACCCGCACGGTGTCCGGGGAGATCCCGAGCGCCTCGGCGATCTCGGTGCCGCGGAAGCCGAGCGCGAGCTGCTCGAGCACCTGCACCTCCCGCGGGGAGAGGGCCGGCACCGACCCCGGGTCGATCTCGTCCATCGCCGGCTCCACCGTCTCGCGGTGTCCTTCAGCGTGGACGACGAAGATGGTCAGGTGGCGCCCCGGCAGCACGTTGGCGGTGGCGTTGTACTCGACCTCCACCTTCCTGCCGTCGCCGGTCACCACCTCGTAGGTGCCGATCAGGCTTCCTGCGGTGAGGAAGGCGTTCCAGGCCTCCTCCATGCCGTCGAGGTTCTCCCGTGGTGTGATGTCCTCGATGGTTGCGCTCAGGAGCTCGTCGCGGGTGCGCCGCAGCAGGTTGCAGGCGGCGTCGTTGACCGCGATGTAGCGGCGCTGGTCGTCGGCGACCAGCATCGGGTTCACCGAGCGGTAGAAGAGGGCGAGGGGGTTTTGTGTGCGCGTGGCCACAGTCCCCGGAACAATAAGCGAAATCGGCTAATGCAAAAGACCTTTCACCCGGGTGGCCGGCCGCTTCCGCGGTTACCACGTACCCGGCCGACTTAACGGATTTGCGGAGCTGGCCCCCGGACCCTCTGCGAGAATCGCCGGGTGCCGGACGCCAGTATCGACGGGACCATCTCCGACGCCGCGGGCGCGGCGATCCTGGCCACCGACGAGGGGTTGCTGCGCGGCGACGGCGTCTTCGAGGTCGCCCTCATCTACGACGGGGTCGCCTATGCGCTCGACGAACACCTGGCGCGTATGGAGCTGTCGGCCCGCAACCTGAGACTCGACTTCGACGCCGCGGCGATGCGCGCCGACACGCTCGCGCTCCT
>JAUMBN010000019.1:0-5176 GCA_032119675.1 Solirubrobacteraceae bacterium
CTCGCTGGTGATCCTCGACCGGCTGATCCGCGCCCCCGGCGAGCTGGCCGGGGCGGTGCTGGCCGACCCCCCGCTCTTCGCGATGGTGCCCGAGGCCACCGAGGCACTGGCGGCCGAGCGCGAACGGCTGGAAGCCGCACTGACCGAAGGCGGAGCACCGGCGGCGGCCGAGCTGCTTGCCGGGGAGGGCGCCGACGACGAGTCACGCGAGCGGGCCCGGCGCAACGCCACCGGGTGCCTGGCCGACTGGTCGGCCATCGCTTCGCTTCCGGTAACCCGGGGCGACCTGAGGGCGATCGGGGTGCCGGTGACCGTCGTCACGGGGCCGCAGAGCCCGCCTCATGTGGTCGCCGCCGCCGACGCCCTGGCCGCCGGGATCCCCGGCTGCGGGCGACGGACCGACGGCGACATCGCCGCCGCCCTGCGGCCGCTGGTCGGCTGAGCGCGCGGGTCCATAGAATCGCCTGCGATGGCCAACGATCAGAAGCCCGCCCCGCAGCCGCCCGACCCGGCAGAGACGCTCGCCTGGGAGGCCGAGCACCGCAGGCTGGGAGCCTTCAGCGCATGGGCCGCCGGCGCGCTCACCATCATCGGGGCCGTCATCACCGGCCTCGGCGTCTCCGGCCTCCCCAACTACGACAACCGCGTCGTGACGATCCCCGACGCGATGCGCGACCTGGCGACCGGCCAGCCGATCCCTCCCGGACGCCTGGCCCTCCAGGTCCAGTGGCTCGGCGAGCACGCGACCGTGCCGATCATCGGTGCCGTCGTCTACGGGATCGGCTCACTGCTGATCTTTGGCGCCTTCGTATACCTCTTCAAGGCAACCCGGGCACGCAACCCGCGCTTCTCGCAGCTGGCGCTCGTCGCCGGCGCGGCGGGCATTGTCATGTTTGCCGTCGGCCGCACGACGGCGGAGATCTCCCGCTACGTCGGGGCGATGGGATTCGAGGGCGGCACCAACCAGGCCGCCAGCGACGCGCTGACCGGCGGAGCATTCTCTATCGCCCAGATCATCTGGCAGCTCGGGGCTTTCGCCGCCGGCTTTGCCTTCGTGCTCCTGGGCCTGAACGCGATGCGCGCCGGCCTTCTCACCCGTTTCATGGGCGTGCTGGCGATGATCGTCGGCGTCACCTTCATCCTGCCGATCGACCAGCAGGGCGTCATCCGGGCCTTCTGGCTCGGCGCGCTGGGGTTCCTGCTGGCCCTGAAGTGGCCCGGCGGCGCCCCGAAGGCGTGGCTGACCGGCAACGCCGAGCCCTGGCCGAGCGCCGCCGAGGTGCGGGCCCAGAGGGCGGCCGCCGCGGAGGCCGGCACCGGCTCGGGATCTGCATCGTCGGGTGGATCTTCGGACTCCGGCCCGGGCAGCGGCTCGAAGAAGCGCAAGCGCAAGCGCTGAGCGGCGCACCCGGCGCACCCGCCGAGCCGCGGCGGGCGGATAGGATCTGCGGCCATGGCCCTCCCCCCTGCCTCCAAGGAAACCACCGTGCTGATCACCGGCGCCTCCTCCGGGATCGGCACCGAACTGGCACGGGAGCTGGCCGCCCGTGGCCACGGCGTGACCCTGGTGGCGCGCCGCGCCGACCGGCTCGAGGAGCTCGCCGGTGAGCTCGAGAGCGCCTACGGCACCAGCGCCGCCGTGATTCCCTGCGACCTGGCCGACCCCGACGCCCGCGCGGCCCTCATGGACGGCCTCCTGGCCGAAGCGCCGGCGCTGGCCGGCCTGTGCAACAACGCCGGATTCGGAATGAACGGCCTCGTCCGCGAGAACGACGCCGCCCGGGAGCGCCAGATGGTCGAACTGAACATCGACGCCCTCCACGACCTCACGCTGCGCGCCCTGCCCGGCATGGTCGAGCGCGGAACCGGGGCGATCCTGAACGTCGCCTCGACCGCCGCCTTCCAGCCCCTGCCCTACTTCGCCACCTACGGCGCGACCAAGGCCTTCGTCCTCTCCTTCACCGAGGGGCTCAGCCACGAGCTGGGCGGAACAGGCGTCTCGGCGACCGCGCTCTGCCCCGGCCCGGTGAAGACCGAGTTCGCCGCCGTCGCCGGCAGTGCCGGTTTCGAGGACGCCATGCCCAGCTTCGCCTTCGTCGAGGCTCGCGACGTGGCGCGCGCCGCAGTCGAGGGAATGGTCAAGGGCAGCCGCACCGTCATTCCCGGAAAGGCGAACTGGGTCCAGGCCCAGGCCGGCCGCATCTCCCCGAGGGCGATCACGCTTCGCCTCTCGGAGCAGATGGGGCGCGGCAGCAGGTAGCCGCCGGCGCTCAGCCGGTGCCCAGGGCGTCCAGCTTGGCCTGGGTGCGCATCTCGCTGAGGATCCGCTCCAGGCGGGGCTCGGCCTCGTCATCGACGTGGCTCATCGCCCCCGCGACGCCCGGGTGGACCTCGCCGATCGCCCGGTGCATCTCGTGGGCCACGGCCCGGTAGCTCGGGTGGCCCTCGCGCCCTGAGCGCAGCTCGATCAGCTGCATCGCCTCGCGGGCGTTGAGGTCGAGGATGTAGCGGATGCGGTACCCCAGGCAGAGGGCGTAGGGCGCCGCGTCGGCCAGTCCCTCCCCGGCCAGGCGCTCGTACTCGGCGGCCGAGAGCTTGAGGCCGCGGCGGTACTCGTCCGCCACGCCGGCCTTTTCCAGCTCCTGCGGCACGCCGGCCCCGAGGTCCGGGCCGAGCGTCTGCCACTGGACGGTAAGCATCCGGTGGCGCTGCAGGTCGCGGAAGGCGCCGTAGTCGGAGACGATCTCGAAGCGGTAGCGCAGCGCCTCGAAGCCGCGCCCGGGACGGTGGCGGCGGTTGGCCCTCTCTCCCACCAGCGAGGCGATGGCCGCAGCCTGCTGCCCGGCGTCGAGGGCCTGCACGGCATCGCGGGTGCGCTCCTCGGAGGTTCCGGCCTGCTCGAAGAGCAGCGCGCAGAGCAGGTCCTCCTCGGTGCCGTCTACGTGGAGCAGCCGAACCGAGGGCGCCCCGTCGGCAAACCCGTCGCGCTCGATCCCCAGCCGCGCGGCGAGCTCGCGGCCGGCCTGGGCGCGGTTCTCGAGGTAGCCGACCCACTCTCCCCCGCGGTCGGGGCGCTCGACCCGGGCCACGAAGCTGGGCATCACGGCCTGGATCGTCTCCAGGAGCATCGTCCCGTAGTCGCGCGCCTCGGGCAGCGGGTGGGCGAGCAGGTGGAGGATCAGCTGCTCGTAGGTCTGGCCGCTGGCGAAGATCCCCATGTGGGAGAGCGAGGCAGCGGGAAGCAGGCCCCGGAGCAGGTCGAGCGCCTTGGCCTGGAGGGCGCGGGCGCGGGCAGCGTCCGACTCGCCCTCGGCGGCCGGAAACTCCTCACCGGCCCAGGCCACCACCTTGGGCAGCGACTGCGAGTAGATGGTGAAGAGCTCGTCCATCGCCTCCTCGTACCGTGGCCCCAGCGCCTCGTCGCGGTAGTAGCGGTAGCCGCCGCCGGGCATCGGCCCGTCGTAGGGGATGTAGCGGGTCGACTGCTCGAGGTAGGCGGCAGGGCGCGGGCGCTGCAGGACCTTGGTGAGGATGTTCGAGACCCACTCGCAGGCCACGTGGGCGCCGCCGAGCTGGGCCACCGAGTCGTCGCCGTAGCCGAGGAAGATCCGCTCGTAGAGCTCGCTCGCGCGCTTGCCCTCGTCACCATCCCAGGAGCCGGTTGACGGCAGGGAGTCGGCGAACTCGTCGAGGAAGAGGCGCCGGAGCGTCCCGTCGTAACGCGAGTAGCGGGCGAAGAGCGCTCCCTTCACCGTCTCCGGCAGGTTGACGAGGGCGAAGACCGGCCGGTCCAGGTTGGTGAAGTGCCCGCGCAGGAGCTCCTGCTCTTCGGGGGTGAAGCTCTCGACCGGGTATTGCACGGGCCGGTAAAGCTACCTGCCGGCCCGGAGCGCCCCGGCGCCTTCTCAGCCCAGGCCGAGGCCGCGGGCGACCGCGTCGGCCAGGTCGTAGAGCGGCCCGGTGACGATGCCGAAGAAGATGATCGCCACCCCGAGGACGACCGCCACGAAGGTCGCCTCGCCGGCCCCGACCGTGGGCGGCTCGGCGTCGGCCTCCGGCGAGCCGCCGGCCAGCGCCGGTACGCCGGTGGCTGCGTCGGGCCCCGGCTCGGCGCCCTCGGCCTCGTCGAGCCAGATCGCCGAGACCACCGGCAGGTAGTAGGCCAGCGAGACCACCGAGCCGAGCACGAGCACGATGGCCAGCCAGGCGAAACCGTCGGCCGCCGACTCCAGCAGGGTGAACTTGCCCACGAAGCCCGCGGTGGCCGGAATGCCGGCGAGGCTGAGCATCGCGAAGGTCATCGCCGCCCCCAGGGCAGGGCTGCGGGCACCCAGGCCGCGAAGGGCTTCGATCGAGTCGCCGAGCGAAGTCTCGCGCTCGCGCGCGATCACCACGGCAAAGGCGGCGAGGTTGGCCAGCGCGTAGACGAAGAGGTAGTAGACGATCGCCTCAATCCCGAGGTCGGTGTAGACGACGAAGCCGATCAGCAGGTAGCCGGCCTGGGCGATCGACGAGTAGGCGAGCATCCGCTTCATCGACCGCTGGCCGATCGCGCCGACGTTCCCGACGACGATCGAGATGACCGCGATCACGATCCACGCCGGGCGCCAGAAGTCGATCGCCGAAGGCACGGCGACGTCGAAGAAGCGGATCAGCGCCGCGAAGGCCGCGGCCTTGGTGGCCACCGACATGAAGGCGGTTATCGGCGTCGGCGCCCCCTCGTAGACGTCGGGCGTCCACTGGTGGAAGGGGGCCAGCGAGGCCTTGAAGGCGAAGCCGACGACCGCCAGCGCCAGCCCGGCGAGCAGGAGCGGGTCGGAGACGAGGTCCGGAGCGGACAGCGCGGCGGCGATCTCCCGGTAGCCGGTCTCCCCCGTGGCCCCGTAGACCAGGGCGAATCCGTAGAGCAGCGTCGCCGAGCCGACCGAGCCGACGATCAGGTACTTCAGCCCGGCCTCGAGCGAGTGCTCGCGCCGGATACGTGAGGCGCACAGGATGTAGAGCGGAAGCGAGAGGAGCTCGAGGCCGACGAAGGTGACGACCAGGTTCCGGGCGGAGATCAGGACGAACATCCCGGCCGCGACGGTCAGCAGCAGGGCGAAGAACTCCCCGTGGGCGAACTCCCGTGCCGCCCGGTCACGCCAGGCCAGCAGGCTGGCCACCAGCCCGGTGGCGC
>JAUMBN010000020.1:0-2113 GCA_032119675.1 Solirubrobacteraceae bacterium
GATTACGACCAGGGCGACGTGGTGACGCTCACTGCCACGCCGGATTCCGGTTCGCGCTTTGCCGGCTGGAGCGGGGCATGTTCTGCCTCGTCGGGTGACTGCGTGGTGACTATGGACGCCGCGAAGTCGGTCAGCGCCCAGTTCATCGCGGTCAGGCAGCTCAGCGTCGACAAGGGCGGCAACGGTAAGGGCACCGTAGGCGGCGCTATCGGCGGCATCAGCGATTCCGACCTTGGTTGCGGGCTCGCCTGTTCCGGCCAGAAGCAGAAGAGCTACGACAAGGACACCGTCGTTGCGCTCACGGCCACGCCCGGCGCCTCCGGTGACGACTATTCGCGCTTTGCCGGCTGGAAGAAGACCGACGGAACCGCGTTCGACGGGTGCGGCCTCGGCGAGAACGCCGACACCTCGACCACCTGCACCGTGACCTTGAGCCAGGCGCGCTCGGTGGTCGCGAAGTTCGTGGCGATCCGGACCCTGAGTGGTTCGAAGTCTGGCAGTGGTGATGGGTCGTTGACGACGTCGAACACCAATTGGGCCGGGGGGAAGGTCAACTGTCCGTCGGGGACTGCTTCGTGTTCGTCTGATTACGACCAGGGCGACGTGGTGACGCTCACTGCCACGCCGGATTCCGGTTCGCGCTTTGCCGGCTGGAGCGGGGCATGTTCTGCCTCGTCGGGTGACTGCGTGGTGACTATGGACGCCGCGAAGTCGGTCACGGCCCAGTTCATCGCCATCAAGCAGCTCACCGTGAGCAAGTATGGCGGCCCAGGGGGCGACGGAAAAGGCTCTTTCACCGCGACGGTCGGCGGAGCGCCCGATACCGGTGTCGACTGCGACATCGACTGCTCGGCCCAGAAGCAGAAGACGTTTGACCTCAACACCACGGTCACGCTGACCGCAGCGCCGGGAACCGGAGACGACGACCTCTCGACCTTTGAAGGGTGGAAGTCCAGCGCCGGCGGGCCCGCCTACGCCGGCTGCGCAGAGGGGTCCTCGGGAACCAACACAGACTGCACCGTCACTTTGAGCGACGCGCAATCGCTGGTCGCCGAATTCAAGGCTGTCCGCAAGATCAACATCGGCAAGTCCGGGTCCGGCACAGGGACCTTCAGCGGCAAGGTTGGGGGACCGTCAGGAAGCTCCGACCCCGATCTCGACTGCGACGCCGGCTGCGGCTCTAACAGGGAGAAGACCTTCGACAAGGGGACGGTCGTCACCCTGACCGCCGCGCCCACGGGAACCTCGACGTTCGCCGGCTGGAAGAACGCCGACGGGTCGGCCTTCACCGGCTGCTCGGAAGACTCCACCGGCGCCGGAGAGACCTGCACGGTGACGCTCTCCCAGGTACGTGTGCTGCGGGCGAAGTTCAACACCGCCACCGTTGTAAGGAGGCAGCTCGAGGTGGAGAAGAAGGGCAACGGCAGCGGGGGGGTAACCGGGACGGTCGACGGAGCCCCGGACAGTGACATTGGCTGCGACTCCAGCTGCTCGGCCAAGAAGAACAAGGAACTCGACGAGAGCTCGACCGTCGTCCTTACCGCCACCCCGGTGGCCAGTGGTGAAAACCGCTCCCGCTTTGCGGGCTGGAGGCAGGTGGACGGCACTACCACTGCGTCCGAGTGCCAGGAGCCGGATCCGTCGACCTCGACGACCTGCACCCTTTCCATGTCCTCGGCGCGGTCGATAATCGCCCGCTTCGTCCTCGTCAAGAAGCTGACCGTCAGCAAGCAGGTCAACGGGTCTGCGTCTGGCTCCGGCGGTTCGGTCACCTCGAACGTCGGCGGAATCAGCTGTGGCTATTCCGGCACGCCCTGCACGGGTGAGGAGAAGGACTTCGACCTCGACGGTACAGCGACCAGCGTGACGCTCACGGCCACGCCAGCCGACACCGACCAGTTCCGCTTTGCCGGCTGGTCGGGCGCGTGCACCAACGCGAGTGGCACCTGCGCGGTGACGATGGACCAGGCGCGTGACGTGACCGCAAAATTTGTAAAGGTGCGCAAGCTGACGGTCTCCAAGCAGGTAAGCGGGGCCTCCAACGGTTCAGGCGGCACGGTCACCGCGAACCGCGGCGGCAACGACCAGTCCGGCGGTATCGACTGCGGCTTCA
>JAUMBN010000021.1:0-1700 GCA_032119675.1 Solirubrobacteraceae bacterium
CATGCACGATCGCGTCATCCAACGAAACCTCGCCGTTGAACCAGCGGCTCAGGCCGGCGTCGCCGGTGAAGCCCAGCGACGGACCCACGTTCGGGAGGCGTAAGTCGGCGTCGATGACGAGCACGCGTTCGGAGTGCTGCGCGAAGATCAGCGCCAGGTTGGTCACGACGAAAGTCTTGCCTTCGCTCGGCCGCGTGGAAGTCACCAGGAAGACGCGCGCCTGGGCGACGGCGGGGTTGACCTTAAGCGCCGAGTAGATCGACCGCACGGCCTCCGTGGCGATGCGGTCCTTGTCCTGACGGGCGAGCAAGGCGCGGTCCGGGCCGGCGGTCGCGACGACCTTGGGGACCGTGCCGATCAGCGGCAGGCCGAGGGAGCCCTCGACGTCCTGGGCGGACTTGATGCGGTCGTCGAGGGTGCCGAGGACGATGATGAGCACCACGCCGAAGCCGAGGCCGAGGCCCAGGCCCACGAGGGCGCTGAAGTAATAGTTCTTGTTGATCGGCTTGTCCGACACGGACGGCATGTCGAGGATGCGGATCGAGGTGCTGGTGCCGGAGGTCGAGGAGCGGAGCTTGGCCTCCTCGTAATTGAGCTTCTGGCGGCCGAGGAACTCCTCGTTGGCGCGGATATCCTTGTCGACGCGCTCAAGCTCGACGTTGGCGGCCTGCAGCTTGGAGATCTCTTCTTCCTTCGCGACGAGGTTGCGGAGGATGGCCTCATGGCGGGCCTTGGCGTTCTCCAGGGCGGCGCGGCGGGATTTCACGGCCTGCGTGACGGCCTCCTTGAGCTGACGCTCGACCTGATTAAGCGCCTCGCGCTCCGCGATGAGCTTAGGATGCTGGTCGGTGAGCTCCTCCATCATCTGGCTGATGCGGATCTTCGAGGCGCTGATGGCGGTCTGGGCGGCGGCGACGTCGGTGTCGGCCCGGATCTGCGGGATGTCGCCGATCGGACGACCGGCCTGCTCGTAACTGGCGATCACGGCGACGAGGATCTCGTTCTCGTCGATCTGCTTGCGGGTCTCCTCGCGGTCCTTGACGAGCACCGAGCGCTCGGTGGTCAGCGTGTTGGTGTCCTTGGCGATGGAGAGGAGCTTCTGGTTCCTGATGAGCTCGTTCTTCTGCTCGTAGAGCCGGCGGACCTTGTCGTCGAGGGTCTCGATCTCGATACGGGCCTTCTCCACGAGGGGATTGGTGACCATCAGGCGGTCGTCTTCGCTGTTCTTCTGGATGGACTCGCAGAAAAGACGGGCGACCTGCCGGGCAAGGTCACGGTTCGGGTGGGTGAAGTCGACGTTGATGACGAGGGTCTGGCGTTGCGGAGTGATCCCACGCTGCTTCGCGAAGACCTCCTGCGGGGTCAGCGGACCCGAGAAGACGTTGCCGGCCTGATAAGGCTCCAGGACATGCTTGAGCTCGGCCGCCGTGAGGCGCTTCGAGACGCCTTCGATGATGTTGGCGCTGCGCATCGCCTCGACGGCCGTGAAGAAATCGTCATTGGAGACGATCTTGAAATTATCGTCGGCCGCGGACGAACCGCCGTTGATGTTCGGGGCCAGGCGGAAGACGCGGAGACGGCCGGTGGCGCGATATTCCGCGGTCGTATTGAAGGTACTGAGCAGGGCGAGCGTCAGGAAGACGAGCGCGGAGAGGATGACCCACCAGTAGCGTTCCCGCAGCATGAGCAGGTAGCCCATG
>JAUMBN010000022.1:0-3060 GCA_032119675.1 Solirubrobacteraceae bacterium
CTGCCAGGCCCCGCAACCGGGGCCGCCTCACAAAGGAACCGCTCGTGAACGCAAACACCGTGATCTGCTCCTCCGACGAGATGGACACCGAGATGGGGAAGACCTACGAGCCGATGCAGCGCAAGCAGCGTCGTCCTGAGCCGCGCCGCAAGGGGCATGGCGGCTCGTCTGGTGGCGGGATGCACTGCCGCCGCAACAAATCACACACGTGGGGGACTGGCGCCGGAGCCCGGCTTGCCGACCTGCGTTCTTTCGCCGGGGCCGTGGCCCTGGTGGTCTTCGGTCTGCTGTCGTCGGCCCCGGCCGCGGAGTTCACGTGGCAGACGGTGGGGAGCATCGGCAACGCCGCGAACCCGACGACGGGCCTCGGCCGGGTGACGGAGAACTTCAAGATCTCGGCTTACGAGACGACGATCGCGCAGTACGCCGACTTCCTCAACAACTCCTACGCCGGCAAGCAGGGGCTGTACGGGGTCTACAACACGAACATCGGTGCCAAGCTCAGCAGCAACCCGCCGAACGGTGTGGGAATCACCCAGAGTGGCTCAGCTGGCAGCTTCACCTACGCGGTGGTCACTGGCTTCGCGGATCGGCCTGTCAACAACATCAACTGGTTTTCGGCGGCCCGGTTTGTGAACTGGTATGCCAACGGTGAGAGTGATTCCGCGACGGCGACGGAGACGGGGAGCTACACGCTCGTCGGTGGCCAGACGAGCGGTGCAATCGCGGCCCGCAACGCGAACGCTCAGGTGTTCCTGCCGAGTGCTGACGAGTGGACGAAGGCTGCCTTCTACAGCGCGACGACGCAGAGCTACACGAAGTGGCCGACCCAGAGCGATACGATTCCGACGGCCACGCTGCCGACCGCCAACGAGCAGATCACGGCGGCCAACACGGCGAACTACAACCCGCAGACGGTTGGCGTGACCACGAAGATGACCAACGTCGGGACGTACGTGAACACGACCTCAACCTACGGCCTGTTCGACATGGCCGGCAACGTGACGGAGATGACCGACACGGCCCAGTCTGGCGACGCGGCTCGGTATCAGGCTCTGGGTGGAAGTTGGGCGACCAACGCAACCTCGATGAACGCTCTGTTCAGCTCGGACAACGTCGGCGAGTTCAGGATTGCAGACAACGCGACGGGTCCGGTGGGCTTCCGCGTCGCGGCCATCGCCGTGCCGGAGCCGGGCAACATGGTGGCCGCGGCGATGGGGATCGCTGGGCTCGTTGGGGTGCAGTTGGCCAAGCGTCGCAAGCTGGCCCTCGCCCGGGCCGCTGGCTGATCCGGCCGAGGCTGGAAACATCAATTCAAGCCATCAGTCCCGCCCCCGGCACCCCCGGGGGCGGGATTGTTTTGTTGATGGCTTTCCGGGAGAGCTCGCTTGTGAGCAAGGCTCGGGGGGCTTCGACCCCGGCGAAGGGGCTCTCCTCGAGGAGGAGCGATCCTGTCACCCCGCCGACAAAGTGCACCCTCTCGTCACCGATCCCGCTGGTGACCCGGCCGAAGAGCTTTTGCCCCGATTACGGAACGGTCGGCGACCAGCGCGATAAGGACGAACCAGACCAGCATGGGGTGTGTCTATCGGAGCGAGGAACGGGGAGAGACGGGCCCTGATCGCCTGATCGCCTGATCGACCGGACAGCGAGCGGGCAAGGGCGTGCTAGCAGCGCCCGACGGGGATGCCGCTTCGCCATTCTCCCCCCGAAACCCGAAAAAACAGCCGCACGAAACGGCTGGCGTTCGCCGCCACAAACTGCCCTAGGCGGCCCCCCTCGGGATGGTGTTCGATGCTGCCGCCACGGGCCCGATTCGACCCTGGCGTGATCGGCACGACCCGAGGCCCAGAGACCCTTGTCAGGGGGGATTTTCATGTCCGAGGATACGAACAAACTCGGCGTCTACGGGTACGCGGTCATGTACCGGCTCCAACCCGGCGGACGGTGGCTCGTCGATCAGGACGACGAATACCGCACGCTGCCGGCCCACTATCTCTCGCTCGACGAAGCGCTCGACCGGGTCGGCTTCATGCGGCTCAAGAAAGTCGAGGCCCGGGTGGCAGCGATCGTGGCTGAAAAGACCGACACCGCCGACGAGTTTGAAACCCACCGGGGCCCCTGACACCGCGGGCGCTCAACCGGGGCCGATCCGCTCGAAGCGGAGAACGCTGCGGCCCCCGACCTCGACCGACTCCGCAAACATCGACAGCGGCCTGACCCACAGCCCCCGATCGCCATATTCCTGGCGGTAGACGACGAGGGTCTCCTCCGTCTCGCTGTGTCGCGCAACACCGAGCACGGTGTACTCGTTCCCCTTGTAATGCCGGTATCGGCCCGGCTCGACCGCTTCGATCATCCGCCTGCTCCCTTCGTTTTCTCCACAGGGATCTCCTCTGGAAAGCATCGGCTTTCTGGGGGGCATCTCAAGTCCCGCGGGGACGGCTTCCACCCGCGGCCGTAGGCCAGAGCGGTCGGAGCGACTTTTCCACCGATTCCCATGAGCCGCCGTGCGGAACGCCGAGGAAATGGCCTGCTACCAGCTTCCGGGCAAGCCTGCCCCTGACTCCGAGCCGCTCCTAACTCCTTGACGGAGGGGGCGCGACCGCGAAACTTCAGGAGCGGCTGGGCGTTGAACGGGGGCGGCAGGCCGGTTCAAGCCCCGTCTTGGCGCTCGCGTTGATCCCTCTTTTTGGGGGATCGACGTCGAGGCCCTCCGCTCCAGGAAGCCCATCATGCGCACCCTGTCCGCAGCTGAAGTCCGGCGTGCCCTCGCTGCCAACGAGCGAAGCTCCGGGGCGCGCACCGCGGTCGGCGACTGGTTCAAGCGTGGCGCGATCGCCGCCGTGGTCCTCCTCCTTCTGACACTCCTCTCCGGTTGGGCGCTGGGCTGGTATACGACGCCGGCTCAGGTGCTCGACGTCCGGGCCGCCATCAACGATCAGATCGCCGAGCTCGACAAAGTGAGCAAGGGGCAGGCCCCCTACAGCGGCGGCCCCGATATGGGGAAGGTTCGCGATTCGATGCGCAACCTTCCCGAAGGGATGCGCGATCGGGTGC
>JAUMBN010000023.1:0-11053 GCA_032119675.1 Solirubrobacteraceae bacterium
TTCTCCGGGATTTCGTCTACCCAGGCACGAACCAGCTCGCCAAGGATCTGCCGGCGTGCGTCACGGCCGACCGACTCGGCGATAACCCGAATCGCGTCCTGGGGTTCGATGAAGCAGAGAGACAACTAGACCTCCGGGAGGGAGAGGTTGGGCGAGCGGGCGGGACGCTACGCGCCGCCGCGGACGGCACCGGCCTGCGGCGACAGGGCTACTCGAGCCCGAACTCGGCGCCGGACGCCTCCTGCGCAGGGGACCCGGCCTCGGCGGGCGCAGGGGCAGGCGTGGACTGCGCAGGGACCGGCGGCGCGGCTGCCTCGCCGCCTCCTTCGGTGGCAGGGTCCGCCTCGGCAACGGCTCGGGCGCGCGCCCGGTAGGCGGCCTCGCGGCGCTGCTCGCGCCGTTCGACGCGACGGGCCACCTCCACCGCGTCTGTCGCGGCGGCAACCAGTCCTGGTCGCGACCGGCTTTCCCCGGCCGGGTCGGCCTCCCGGCCGACCTGGTCGATGGCGACGGTGCCCCCGCTGGCGACCGCGGCCCCGGCAGCCACTACTGCGGTTCCCTTGCCCGCGGAAGCCACGACCGCCTCGAAGAGGACCTGGACACGGGTCACCGCCAGCACGGCGCGCTCGAAAAGCCATGCCGTGAGAGCCTCCCAGGCCCTCAGCGCGGCCTGCCCGGCAGCCTCGGCCTGCCCGGTGGCCACGGCGATGCCGCCTGCCGGGAAGACCGCCGCCACGGGCCTTGCCGAGCGGTGGATCTCGCGCACCGTCGCCCGGCAGCCGGCACAGCTGCGCAGGTGCGCCCGCAGCGCGACGAGGTCGGACTGGCCGGCCTCGCCGTCGGCGAGGGCGGAGAGCGCCGGCTCCCAGCGGCGGCACTCCTCGCCGGACTCGATCCCCGCGTAGCGGGCCAGGAAGGCCCGGCGCCCTTCGTAGAGGCAGCGGTTGACCTTGGTTCTCGTCCAGCCGGTCTCCTCCTGGATCTCGTCGTAGCTGCTGCCCTGGGCGCGAAGCCAGAGGGCCTTCACCTCCTGGGGCTTGAGCGTCGCCAGCGCCTCGGCTGAGCGAGCCACGCGCTCGAAGCCCGCAACCTGCTCGTCGGGCGAGGGCGAAGCCGAAGCCTCCACGGCGTCGAAGTCGTACTGCGCCGGGGACAGGTCACGCTGGCGGGAGCGCCGGACCGCCATCGCCTCGTGCTTGACCACCGTCCTCAGCCAGGCCGGGGCCCGCTCCGGATCGAGCCTGGAAGCGTGCTTCAGGAAGATCTCGAGCCCGCGCTGGTAGGCGTCCTCGGCATCCGAGGAACAGAGACTGTGTCGCCGGGCGAGCCTCAGGAGCCCTTCGGCGTGACGCGAGACGACGGCGAGGACGAGCTCCTCGGTGTCGGGACGCGAGCCGTTGCGGCCGCTGCGGGAAGGCGGGGTGAGCGTCGTCTCGTCGGCCACGTCCTCCGTAAAAGCACGCGCGACCGACTCTTCGCCCTCTCCCCCGGCCGGAAAGTCGCGCTATTTGCGCGACTTTCGTTCCCTCAGGATGCCGCGAGGCGCTCGTAAGCGCCCAGGTAGACCTCGCGCAGGAACGCAACGGCCTCGTCGGCTCCGATCGCCGGGTCGTCGAGTATCCGGAAACCGATCTCCAGCCCGGCCCCGATCATCATCGGCGCCATCAGGCGCGTCTCGTGTGCGGGCAGGACCCCAGCGCGAACGGCCGCTTCGAGGTCTTCCTGCAGCTCGGCCACCCCGGCCCCGACCGCGGGATCGTCGAAGTAGGCGCGGATCGTTCCCACGTTTCGCCTGAGGAAGGCCGCGGTGCCCGGCTCGTCGGCGACGTAGGAGAAGTAGGCATGGAAGGCGTCGGCGATGAAGGAGACCGGATCCGAGGCCTCCCGGCGGGCCGCCCGAACGCGCTCTCGGGCCTCGGTGACGATCTCCTCGACCAGCTCCCGGAAGACCGACTCCTTGTCCGGGAAGTAGTTGTAGAAGGTGCCGGTGGCGAGCCCCGTCGGCCGGACGATTTCCCGGACCGAGGCAGCGCCGTACCCCATCTCCGTGAAGACCTCCCGCGCCGACTTGAGGATCGCCGCCCGGTTGGCCGCCTTGTTTGACTCCCTGCGCCCGGTCGACGCCTGCGCAGCCCCGGCGCTGGCGGCCGCCGTCCCGACGCTCACGCGGGGACGGGCTCGCCGGCGGCCAGCGGTGCCACGGGAAGCCGGTGGCCCTGGCGGTCGGCCCGCTCGCGCCCCTTCCTGATCTCCCGGTCGAGGTGAAACAGGTAGTCGTCGAAGTCGACCTGGATCGTGTGTCGCTTGGAGGCGACGTAGCGCTTCTGCATCGCGGCCATGTCCTCGGCCATGAAGCGGCGCATCTCGGCCTCGGACGGCAGCGCGTAGTCGCCGGCCAGGTACTCGGCCACCCAGCTGCCCTGGGCCTCGGAGAGGGGCATCACGGCGCCGAGCGGCTGCAGCAACCCAATGAAGAAGACGTTGTCGATCTCCGGGTGGAAGACGCGCCGATAGAGGTCGATCCGGTTGTCGGGCGCGGAGATCAGGTCCTCGTCGAAGAACGGGAAGGTGATCTTGTATCCGGTGCAGTAGATCACCACGTCGGCGTGAACCCGGGTGCCGTCCTCGAACTCGACCTCGTCGCCCTCCAGGCACCTGATGTTCGGCTTTACGGTGATCGCCCCATGGGTGATCCGGTCGAGGATCCGGCTGGAGATCGTCGGGTGTGCTTCGCCGAACTCGTGGTCGGGCTTGGGCAGGCCGAAGTGCTCGAGGTTGCCGACGTAGGTGTTTACCAGTGCCGCTACCGACTTCTGGCGGATCTTGAAGGGGATCCTGGGGTTGACCCATCCCCCGAGCTGGTCGGTCGGCTTGCCGAAGATGTACTTGGGGACGATGTAGGCGCCGCGGCGGGCGGCAAGGTAGACGTTCTTCGCGACGTACGAAGCCTCGACGGCAATGTCCATGGCGCTGTTGCCCATACCGAGGACGACCACGTCCTTTCCGGCAAGGAAGTCGGGGTTCATGTACGAGTGGGCGTGCATCTGGACCCCGTCGAAGTTTTCGGATCCGGGAAACGCGGGCTCGGGCCAGCGTGGGTTCCAGTGGTGGCCGTTGGCCACAAGCAGCGCGTCGAAGCGCTCGGTCCCGTCCTTCGTGGTGATCTGCCAGGTGCCGTCGTCAAGCCGCTCGGCCCGCTCGACCGGGGTCTCGAACCGGATCAGTCCACGCAGGCCGAAGTGGTCGACGTAGTCGTCAAAGTAGGCGGCGATCTGGACGTGGTCCGGGTAGTCCGGGTAGTCCTCGGGCATCGGGTAGTCCGAGTAGGCCATACGCAGCCGCGAAGTGTTGATGTGCAGGTCGCGGTAGCAGGCCGACATCCCGTTCTTGTTCTCGTAGACCCAGTTCCCGCCGATTCGGTCGGAGGCCTCGAAGCATGTGGCATCGAAGCCGCGGTCAACGAGCCCTTTCAGGGCGGTGATCCCCGACGACCCGGCTCCGATCACGGCGACCTTCGGCAGCTGCTGGCTCATGCTTCCTCCGTCTGGTGGCTGGCAGGAACCAGACTACCCAAAAAGTGACGCTGGCGTCAACTTTGTGCGAGGGCGGTCTCGCGCCCCTCGCCCGAGCCGAGCTCGCCGAGGAAGCGGTCGACCATGCGGGCGCACTGCCGGCCCTCGTTGATCGCCCACACGATCAGCGACTGGCCGCGGCGTGCGTCGCCGGCGGCGAACACCCCGGGGACCGAGGTCTCGTAGGTCGGCGCCTTCACGTTGCCCCGCGGGTCGAGCTCGCAGCCCAGGCCGGCAACCAGGCCGTCCTGCTCGGGGTGGACGAACCCCATGGCCAGCAGCACCAGGTCGGCCCTGAGCTCGCGGTCGGTGCCCTCGACCGGGCCGAAGGGCGGCTCCGGGGCGGCTCCGGCGATGTGCTGGGTGGTGACCTTCCCGTCCTCGCCGCTGAAGTGGGTGGTGACCACCGAGAAGTCCTGCTCGCCGCGGCCGATGTCCTTCGCCTCCTCCATCGCGTAGGAGAGGCGGAACTTCTGGGGCCACAGCGGCCACGGAGTGCGGTCGTCGGGCCGGTGGTCCGGGGGCTCGGGGAGGAGCTCGAGCTGGACCACGGAGAGGGCGCCCTCGCGAATCGAGTTGCCCACGCAGTCGGCGCCGGTGTCGCCGCCACCCACGACCACCACATGCTTCTCCTTCGCCGTGATCGGCTCGCCTTCCACCTGCGGCTCGACCGCCGGCTCGGGCCCCATCTGCCCGGCAACCCACCGGTTGCGGCCGTAGAGGTAGTCCATCGCGTAGTGGATCCCGTCAAGCTCACGGCCGGGAACCTCCAGGTCCCGGGGCACGCGCGAGCCGATCGCCAGCACCACGGCGTCAAACTCCTCGCGCAGCTGCTCGACGGTCACGTCGCGGCCGACGTCGACGCCGTAGCGGAACTCGACCCCCTCCTCGACCAGCTGGCCGACCCGCCGTTCGATCACCAGCTTCTCGATCTTGAAGTCCGGGACGCCGAAGCGGATCAGGCCGCCGGCGGCCTCGTCCCGCTCAAAGCAGGTGACGGCGTGCCCGGCGCGGCGCAGCTGCTGGGCTGCCGCCAGGCCCGCGGGACCCGAGCCCACGACCGCTACGGAGCGCCCGGTCTCGAACGAGGGCGGCTCCGGCACGACCCAGCCCTCGTCCCAGGCCCGGTCGATGATCGAGAGCTCGATCTGCTTGATCGTCACTGCGTCGCCCTCGCGGATCTCCAGCACGCATGCCGCCTCGCAGGGGGCCGGGCAGAGGCGACCGGTGAACTCGGGGAAGTTGTTGGTGGCGTGGAGCTGGGCGATCGCCTCGCGCCACTCACCGCGGTAGACGAGGTCGTTCCAGTCGGGAATCAGGTTGCCGAGCGGGCAGCCGTTGTGGCAGAAGGGAACGCCGCACTCCATGCAGCGGGCGCCCTGCCCGGAGAGCTCCTCGTCGCTGCGCTTCTCCACGAACTCCAAGTAGGGCTCCACCTCGACCCGCTCGACCGGGTCCTTATAAGGGAGGCCGACCCTCTCGATCTTCAGGAAGCCGCCGGTCTCGCCCATCAGCCCCCCACCTCCGCGGCCTCTCCGGCCTCTCCGGCCTCTTCGGCGGCCAGCTCGGCCAGCACCCGCTTGTAGTCGGCCGGGAAGCACTTGACGAAGCTGCCCCGCAGGCTCTCCCAGTCGTCGAGCACGCGACGCCCAACCGTCGAGCCGGTCCTGGCGACGTGCTCGGAGATCAGCTCCCGGACCTCGATCTCGTCGGCCTCGTCGAGCGGCTCGAGCTGGTCGACCATCTCCGGGTTGGTGCGCGAGGCGAGCCTGCCGCCCTCGTCGAGCACGAAGGCCAGCCCACCGCTCATACCGGCCGCGAAGTTGCGCCCTGTCGGCCCGAGGATCACCACGCGCCCGCCGGTCATGTACTCGCAGGCGTGGTCGCCGACCCCCTCGACGACGGCGCTGGCGCCGGAGTTGCGAACGGCGAAGCGCTCGCCGGCCAGGCCGCGGAAGAAGGCCCGGCCGCCGGTGGCCCCGTAGAGGACCGTGTTCCCGACGATTACGTTCTCCTCCGGAACGAAGGCCGCACCGTCGCGCGGCGCAATCGAGATGACCCCGCCGGACAGGCCCTTGCCGGCGTAGTCGTTGGCGTCGCCGCGCAGCGAGATCGTTACCCCGGAGGCCAGCCAGCCGCCGAAGCTCTGGCCGGCCGAACCCTCCATGGCGATCTCGATCGTCCCCTCGGGCAGTCCGTCGGCTCCATGGACCTTCGAGATCCGGCTCGAGAGCAGGCCGCCGACGCAGCGGTTGATGTTCCGGACCGGCATCTCGATCTCCACATTCTCCCCGCGCTCGATCGCCGGCTCGCTGAGCTCGATCAGCTGCCAGTCGAGCGCCCCCTCGAGTACGTCCGGCGGCGCCGCCACGCGGTGCAGCGGGGCGCCCTCGGGCAGCTCGGGACGGGTAAGCAGCTGGGTGAGGTCGATTCCCTCGGCCTTCCAGTGGTCGATCGCCTCCTGGGTGGCGAGCAGGTCGCTGCGCCCGATCAGCTCGTCGACGGTGCGGATGCCCAGCGAGGCCATGATCGCCCTGAGCTCCTCGGCCACGAAGAAGAAGAAGTTGACTACGTGCTCCGGGGTTCCCTCGAAGCGCTTGCGCAGCTCCGGGTCCTGGGTGGCGATCCCCACCGGGCAGGTGTTCAGGTGGCAGGCGCGCATCATGATGCAGCCGGTGGCGATCAGCGGCGCAGTGGAGAAGCCGTATTCGTCGGCGCCCAGCATCGCGGCGATCGCCACGTCGCGGCCGGTCTTGAGCTGGCCGTCGGTCTGGACGACGATGCGCCCGCGCAGGTCGTTGAGGCATAGCGTCTGCTGGGTTTCGGCGAGGCCGATCTCCCAGGGCACGCCGGCCGACTGGATCGAGCTCAGCGGCGACGCGCCGGTGCCGCCGTCGTGGCCCGCGATCAGGACGTGGTCGGCGTTGGCCTTGGCCACGCCTGCGGCAACCGTCCCGACGCCGACCTCGGCAACGAGCTTGACCGACACCTGGGCGCGCGGGTTGGAGCAGCGCAGGTCGTAGATCAGCTGCTTGAGGTCCTCGATCGAGTAGATGTCGTGGTGCGGTGGCGGCGAGATGAGGCCGACGCCCGGGGTCGTATGGCGCACCCAGCCGATGTACTTGTCGACCTTGTGGCCCGGAAGCTGGCCGCCCTCGCCGGGCTTGGCGCCCTGGGCCATCTTGATCTGGAGCTGGTCGGCGTTGACCAGGTAGTGGGAGGTGACGCCGAAGCGCCCGGAGGCCACCTGCTTGATCGCCGAGCGGCGCAGGTCGCCGTTGACGTCGGGTACGAACCTCCGCGGGTCCTCCCCGCCCTCGCCGGTGTTCGACTTGCCCCCCAGCCGGTTCATGGCGATCGCGAGCGTCTCGTGGGACTCGGTGGAGATCGAGCCGAGCGACATCGCGCCGGTGGCAAAGCGGGAGACGATCTCCGAGGCCGGCTCAACCTCTTCCAGCGGGATCGGCTCGAGGTCGTCGCGGAAGCGCAGCAGCCCGCGCAGCGTCGCCTGGCGGGTTGCTTCGTCGTTGGCAGCGGTGGCGTAGGAGAGATAGGTCTCCCAGGCCTCTCCCCATTCCTTCGGGCCGCCGCCGTTTGGCGTCACCTCGCTGGGCCCGCCGGGCTTGCGGACGGCGTGCTGCAGGGAGGCGATCGTCTCCGGGTTCCACATGTGCTTCTCACCGTCGCGCCGCCAGGCGTAGATTCCCCCGACGGGAAGGAGCTCGTCGGCGACCGGCCCGTGCGGCCCCCAGGCCCGCGAGTGGCGGTTAAGCGCCTCCCGGGCGAGGACGTCCAGGCCCACGCCGCCAACGCGCGAGGCCGTTCCCGTGAAGTGGCGGTCGATCACGTCGCGGTCGATGCCCACCGCCTCGAAGATCTGGGCCCCGCAGTAGGACTCGATCGTCGAGATTCCCATCTTGGAGATCGTCTTGAGCAGCCCCTTGCCGATCGCCTTGACCGTGTTGCGCTCCGCCTCGTCGATCTTCTCGACGCCCTCGATCTCGCCGGCCGCGACCATCTCGCCGACGGTGTCGAAGAGGAGATAGGGATTGACCGCGCTGGCGCCGTAGCCGATCAGCGTCGCGAAGTGGTGGACCTCCCGTGCCTCGCCGGTCTCAATCACCAGGCCGGCCTGCAGGCGGTTGCCGAGGCGCACCAGGTGGTGATGGACGGCAGAGACGGCCAGCAGCGCCGGGATAGGCGCACGGCCGGGCCCGACCCGGCGGTCGGAGAGGATGACCACCTGCGCGCCGGCGACGATCGCGTCGTGTGCCTCGTCGCAGAGGTTGGCCAACCGGGCGCTCATGCCCTCCGGCCCCTCGTCGACCGGCCAGGTGATGTCGAGCGTGTGGGCCTGGAAGATGTCCCGCTCGACGTTGCGCAGGGTCTCCAGCTCCTGGTTGCGCAGGATCGGCTGATCCATGCGCAGCTGGTGGGCGTGGTCGGGGGTCTCCTCCAGGAGGTTTTTCTCCGTTCCCACCGAGGTGGCCAGGGACATGACGATGGCCTCGCGGATCGGGTCGATCGGCGGGTTGGTCACCTGGGCGAAGAGCTGCTTGAAGTACGAGGAGAGGGAGGGCGAGCGGTCGGAGAGCACGGCGAGGGCGCCGTCGTTGCCCATCGAGCCGATCGGCTCTGCGCCGGTCTGGGCCATCGGCGCGATCAGCACCCGCAGGTCCTCCTGCGAATAGCCGAAGGCGAGGCGCCGAAGTTGGCTGGGCAGCACGCCGGTCATCGTCACGTGGGCCGGCTCGAGGTCGTCGAAGTGGACGCTGTTCTCGCGGAACCACTCGGCGTACGGCTGCTGTGTCGATACCTCGCGCTTGACCTCCTCGTCCTCGATGATCCGCCCCCGCTCGAGGTCGACCAGGAAGATCTTCCCCGGCTGCAGGCGGCCGAGCCGCTTCACGTCGGCGGGGTCGACCGCCAGCATCCCGGCCTCCGAGCCCAGCACGACCAGGCCGTCGTTGGTCTCCACCCAGCGCCCCGGGCGCAGGCCGTTGCGGTCGAGGGTCGCCCCCACCACCCGGCCGTTGGTGAAGCAGACCGCCGCCGGGCCGTCCCAGGGCTCCAGCAGGCACGAGTGGAAGGCGTAAAAGCCCTTCAGCTCCTCGGAAAGGTCGTCGCGATCCCGGTATGCCTCCGGAATCATCATCATCGCCGCGTGGGGCAGCGAGCGGCCGCCGAGCATGAGCAGCTCGAGGACGTTGTCGAAGGTGGCGGAGTCCGAGCCGCCGGGCCGGACGATCGGCATGATCTTCTCGAGGTCGTCGCCGAAGAGCTCGCTGGCCAGCTGGCTCTCGCGGGCACGCATCCAGTTGATGTTCCCCATCAGGGTGTTGATTTCGCCGTTGTGGGCGATCACCCGGAACGGGTGGGCCAGCTCCCAGCTCGGGAAGGTGTTGGTCGAGAACCGGGAGTGGACCAGCGCCAGCGCGGAGGCGAACCGCTCGTCCTGCAGGTCGGGGTAGAAGCCGCTTACCTGGTGGGAGATCAGCATCCCCTTGTAGACGCAGGTCCGCGACGAGAAGCTCGGGGAATAGAAGTCCGGGCCGGCGGCCAGCTCGACGACGCGGCGGATCACGTAGCACTTGCGCTCGAAGGCCTCCTGGTCGTCGGTGAAGCCCGGGCCGGCGGCGATGAAACACTGGCGGATCTCCGGACGGGAGGCGTCGGCGGTGCTTCCCACGAAGTCGGTGTTGACGGGAACGTCGCGCCACCCGAGGAAGACCTGGCCCTCGGTGGCGACGGTGTGCTCGACCAGCTCCTCGACCTTGCGCCTGAGCCCGGGCTCGCGCGGCAGGAAGCAGACGCCGACCGCATAGCCACCGGGCTCGGGAAGCTCGAAGTCGACCACCTGGCGGAAGAAGAGGTCGGGAACCTGAACCAGGATGCCGGCCCCGTCACCGGTCTTGACGTCGGCGCCCTCGGCGCCGCGGTGCTCAAGGTTGTCGAGCGCCTCCAGCGCCCGGACGATCACCTCGTGCGAGGGTTCGTTGTCTAGCCGTGCCACCATGGCCACGCCACAGGCGTCGTGCTCGAAGCGCGGGTCGTAGAGGCCCTGGGCTTGTGGTCTTGTAGTCCGGTTCATCGCAGCGTCGCGTCGCGCAGCGCCCCCTGCCACCGCTGCGAAGCGAACCCCGGATTCTATCCGCAATCGACCGTTGCCAACGTGCCCGAAGGCACCCGGCGCCTTCGTGATCAGGCGCCGCGCGAGGTCTCTTCGACGCTGTGGGAACAGAGTCCCGGCGCGCCCTTGAGCGGCCGGCCCGGGCAGCCGGTGCAGAGTCCGGCCCGGGGCCGGTCGGAGACCGGGTACTCGCCACCGGTGAGCTGCCGGGCGGCGGCGGCGAGCCGAGCGGCCAGCTGCTCCTCGTGGGCCGCGGTGTAGACCGCCGAGACCTGCTCGTCGGGACGCTCGAGGAAGCAGTAGGAGACCTCCACCTCGCTCGCGCCCCGCCGGAGCGCAACCAGGGCATAGGCGTCACGCTGAAGCCCGTACCTCTCCTCAACCTTCGCGCCGAGGTCATCTCCCCCACCGGGGTCGAGGCGATCGGTCTTGTAATCGATCACGAGCGCCCTCCCGCCGGGCCTCTCGCCAATCAGGTCGATCGCGCCGGTCAGCACCGGAAGCGTGGCGTCACCGGGCAACATCTCGATGGCGAAGCTGCTCTCCCGCTCCACCGAGGAGCAGGCGGCGATCTCCTTCCAGGCCCGGCTCGAGGCGAACCGCTCGAGCATGTCCAGCTGGTCGAGGACGGCGTCGCGGCCGGTCGGGGCACCCTCGACGGTTGCGGCCACGGCCTCTACCCGGGCGGCGTCGGGAATCTCCTCGGGCTCCTCGAAGCTGAGCAGCTCCAGGAGCCGGTGGGCCAGGGTGCCACGGGCGCGGGCCTCCCCCGGGGTCTCCTCCCAGCCGTCGTCGGAGCGCGGAGGGAGCCCGACCAGGTTCTCCAGGTACCAGCGATAGCCGCACTCCGCGTAGCGGGCGAGCTCGGAGTAGCTCACCGTCGCGGGCACTTCTCGCGCGCCTGCCCCCGCGTGGTCGGCAAGCATTACCGGCTCGGGCTCCCCCTCCAGCAGGTCGCCGGCGGCCTCCGGGGCGCCGAGCAGCTCCCCGGCCCGCGCCGGAACGCTGACGACGAGGCGTATCGGCGGCGCACCGTCGATACCGCCTACCGGGTAGTCGCCGTCCTCGCCGGCTTCTAGGACCTCCTTCGCATCAGGACCCAGGAGCGCGGGGACAACCCACTTGAGGGCGGAGGCCTGGGCCGAGCTCTCGTCGAGCTTCCACGGACCCGATGCCTTCCCCGCCCCGGATAGGATCAGGCGCCGTTCGGCCCGGGTGACGGCGACGTGGATGCTGCGCCGGCGCTCGTGATGGACCTTGAGGTCGGTCTCGTCCTTGAGTTCGCCGTGAGGACCGACGGTGCCCTTCTTGTTGCCGTCGCCCGCAACGTAGAGGGAGCACCCGACCCGGT
>JAUMBN010000024.1:0-5989 GCA_032119675.1 Solirubrobacteraceae bacterium
CATAAGGGCGCTTACGAGCCGTTCGAGGTGAGGCTGCCGGCCAGCGCCCTGAGCCGCAATGGCGTCAACCGGCTCGTGCTGCGGCTCGACACGCGGCGCACCGAGAGTGACATCCCGCCGGCGACCACCGACGCCCGCGGCCGCCCGCGCGGGGGCTGGTGGAACTACGGGGGGATCCTGCGGGAGGTCTACCTGCGCCAGGTCAACGACATCGACATGGAAGAGGTCACGGTGCTGCCGGACCTTCCGTGCGCGAGCTGCGCGGCCACGGTCCGCTGGAAGGTGACGGCCAGGAACCTCTCGTCGAAGGCGCGGTCGGTGGATATCGCGGGCCGCTTCGGCGCACGCAGGATCAACGTCGGCGCCGGCCGGATCGCCGCAGGCCAGGCGCGCACCTTCACCGCGTCGCTGAAGGTGCCTCGCCCGAAGCTCTGGACCCCTTCTCGCCCGACCCTCTACGCCGCCGGCGCCTCCGTCAGCTCGGCCGGCCGCCAGCTCCAGAGCTTCAACCGCCGCGTCGGGGTGCGCTCGATCGCCGTCAACTCGGCGGGCCGGCTGACCCTCAACGGGAAGCTGATGGACCTGCGCGGGATCGGAATGCACGAGGACTCGCGTGACCGGGGCTTCGCCGTAGACAACGCCTTTCGCCAGCGCCAGCTGCAGATGGCCAAGGAGCTCGGCGCCGGGATCGTCCGGGCCCACTATCCGCTTCACCCGAATTCGCTCGAGTGGGCCGACCGCAACGGCCTGATGGTCTGGTCGGAGGTGCCGGTCTTCCAGCTCTCCGCGTCGGTCCTGCGAAAGGACGAGGTCCGGCGCCGCGCGGTCTCGGCGTTCGCCGGGATGGTCAGGCGCCTCAACGGGCACCCGTCGATTGCCATCTGGTCGGTAGGCAACGAGATGTCCTCGCGCGTGAGCTCCGGCCAGGAGGCCTACATCGACGCCGCGAGCGCCGCCGGCCGTGCGATCGACCCCACCCGGCCGATCGGCATCGCCATGGCGCCCTCCCCGACCACCGACTGCCAGCCCGGCTACTCGTCACTCGACGTGATCGGCGCCAACGTTTACTACGGGTGGTACATCGGGACCGACGGCAGCATCGCCGACCGCGAGCTGCTCGGGCCCGAGCTCGACGACCTGCGCAAGTGCTACCCGAAGAAGGCGGTCCTCATCTCGGAGTTCGGCTTCGAGGCCAACCGCGACGGCGCTCCAGAGGAGCGCGGGACCTACCAGTTCCAGCGCGAGATGATGGATTACGACATGAACGTCTTCGACTCCAAGCCCTGGCTGAGCGGCCAGTTCTACTGGGCCCTGCAGAGCTTCCGCGTGCGCCCGAACTGGGACGGCGGCAACCCGTTCCCGCAGTCCCCGATCCACGAGAAGGGCGTACTCGACTTCGAGGGCAACAAGCGCCCCAACTTCGATCACCTGAGGGACCGCTTCCGCACGGCCAACCAGTTCGGCCGCTGAGCGCCCGCAAAGGCTGAACGCCCGCGCGCCGGTGGCCGCACGGTTACCGCTACCATCGCCCCGCTCATGGCCAAGTCCGACTCCACGACCCTCTCAGCCCTTCCCCGCGAGCCCGGCGGCTCCCGTGACGCGCGCCGCCTTCGCCGCGAGGGCAAGGTCCCGGGCGTCCTCTACGGAGGTGAGGGGGAGACCCTTCCCTTCGCCGTCGACGGCCGTGAACTGCGTCGCGCCCTCCAGGCTTCCGGCGCGGTGATTGAGCTCGAACTCGGCGGCGACGGCTCGCCGGCCGTGCTTCGCGAGGCCCAGCGCCATCCGGTCCGAGGCGAGATCACCCACGTCGACTTCGTACGCGTGAACCTGAACGTCGCGATCGAGGCCGTCGTGCCTATCGCGGTCGAAGGCGTCGACGACTGCCCCGGCCTCCGGGACGGCGGCGTCCTTGACCAGCCGGTCAGGGAGGTCACGGTGCTCGCGCTGCCCAGCGAGATCCCCGAGTCGCTTCCCGTCTCGGTCGAGGGCCTGGTTATCGGCGAAAACGCTTCGCTGGCCTCCGTGGTGATGCCCGAGGGCGTAGAGCTCGTCGACGACCCGGAAATCGTCGTTGCCTCGATCCTCGCCCCGCGCGTTGAGGTGGAGGAGACCGTCGAGCAGGAGACTGAGCTCATCGGCGAGGGTGAGGAAGGTGAGGAGGGCGCTGCCGAGGAGGGCGGCGCGGAGTCCGGCGGGGCGGAGTCCGGCGGCGAGGAGTCCGGCGGCGAGGACTCCGGCGGCGACTCCGACTAGCGGCCCGCCCGCGGCTGCGGTCCTGTGCGGCGCTTGTTTTCCGGGTCGGGCCCTGCCGACTGGCTGATCGTCGGCCTGGGCAACCCCGGGCCCGGCTATGCGTGGACTCCCCACAATGTCGGCTGGCTCGTCCTCGAGGAGCTGGTTCGCCGCTGGGAGCTCGGCCGTGCCCGCACCGCCTTTGACGGCCGCCTGGTGAGGGGCCGGGTAGGTGGGCCCGGGGGTCCGCGCCCCGAGGTTGCGCTGCTCGCCCCGCTCACGTACATGAACGAGTCGGGCCGCTCGGCCGGCCCGGCCCGCGGCCAGCTGAAGGTCGAGCTGGACCACGTGCTGGCGATCCATGACGAGATCGACCTGCCGTTCGGCGAGGTTCGAGCCCGCGTGGGCGGAGGCCTGGCCGGCCACAATGGCCTCAAGTCGCTCAAGCGCGGGCTCGGGGGCGACGGATTCGCCCGGCTCCGGGTCGGTGTCGGGCGCCCCGATTCGACCGACCGCGAGGTGGTGAGCGCCTACGTCCTTGGCCGGTGGCAGCAGCCCGACGAGGAGGTCGAGGCATTGGTGGGCGCCGCCGCCGACGAGGCCGAGCGGGTCGTTTTCGAAGGCATCTCAACGCCCGGCCAGGCGTAGGCTCGCGCCATGGCCCTGCGGTCACTCCTGGGGCGCCTCGCGCAGGATCCGGCCGGAGCGAAGCTCATCTCCGGCGGCGGCCGGGCGTTCGTCTCCTCGGCGATGCGCCCGTATGCGATCGCCGCCGTCCTGGACGCCGCGCCCGATCGGCCCGGGCTCGTGGTCGCCGGCGACGACCGGGAGGCCCAGGAGCTGGCCGACGACCTCTCGGCGTGGCTGGCGCCGCGGCCTGTCCTCTTCTATCCGAGCCGCGGGGTGGCCTACGAGTCCCACCTGTCGCCGCCGCCGCACCTGGTCGGCCTGCGTGTCGCTGCGCTCGATGCCCTGCTCGAGCCCGAGCCTGGCGAGCCCCCGGTGGTCGTCGCCTCTGCGGTGGCGCTGTCGGAGAAGCTCCCCGATCCCTCGCTGCGGCCGCGGTCGTTCACGCTGGCCCGTGGCGGTCTGATCGACCTCGACGAGGTGGCCCAGGCGCTGGTCGAGGCCGGATACCGGCGCGAGGAGGAGGTCACCGAGCGCGGCCAGTTCGCAATACGCGGTGGCATCCTCGACTGCTTCCCGGCGACCGGGGAGCACCCGGTGCGGGTCGACTGCTTCGACATCGAGATCGAGTCGATCCGCGAGTTCTCGGTCTTCACGCAGCGCTCGCTGCAGGAGGTCGACGAGGTGAGGATTGCCCCGGCGGCCGAGCTCGCGGCCGAGCACCGCGAGGCGGCAGAGATCGCGACCGTCGTTGACGCCGAGGACCGCCCCGATGTGGCCGAGCTGCTTCCCGTCGACCGCTTCGTGGCTCCGCTCGAGCTGGTCGGAGACGGGACGAAGGTGATCGTCGCCGCAGAGGAGGAGATCCCCCCGGCCCTGGGCGACCACTGGCAGGACGTCTGTGCCTCGATCCACGACGATGACGCCCACCACCTCTACGTGCCGCCGCCGGAGGTCTCGGAGGCGATCGATGCCCGGGCCGGCGAATCGTTCTCTTCGCTGGCCTCCGGCCAGGAGATCGAACTGCACGCCCAGGCTGCCGACTTCGCCGCCCGCTCGATGGCGGCCGCCGAGCCCGAGCTCGAGACCCTCGTCCGCGGCGGCTACCGCACGGTCGTGACCTTCGGTCACCGGGGGGAGGGAGAGAGGGCCGCCTACAACCTCGCCCGCCTCGGGGCGTCCTGGCTCGGTGACGCCGAACCGCCTCCGGCACCGGGCGAGGGAAGCTTCTCCTTCGCCGAGGCGTCGCTACGCGGCGGCTTCGTCGCCGCCGGGGCCCGCCTGGCGGTGATTCCAGACCACCGCCTCCTTCGCCGCCGCCCATCACGCCAGGCGGGGGCCTCCCGGCGGGGGCGCCTGGCGGCCTTCGGCGAGCTGGCACCCGGCGATTACGTCGTCCACGAGGACCACGGCATCGCCCGGCTGGCGGGGTTCGAGACCAAGACCGTGGCCGGGGTCACGCGCGACTACCTCGAGCTCGAGTACGCCGGTACGGATCGCGTCTTCCTGCCGGTCGAGCAGCTGACCAAGGTGGGCCGGTACGTTGGCGCCGGCGACGGCGAGCCGACGCTCTCGAAGCTGGGAGGGAAGTCCTGGGAGACGCTCAAGGCCCGCGCCCGGAAGGCCGCCCAGGAGATGGCCGGGGAGCTACTGAACCTCTACGCCGACCGGCGCCGCCACGCCGGCCACTCCTTCCCGGCCGATTCCGCCTGGCAGATGGACTTCGAGGGCCGCTTCCCGTACCGGGAGACGGCCGACCAGGCGGAGGCGATCGACGCCGTCAAGGAGGACATGGAGGCTCCGCGCCCGATGGACCGGCTGATCTGCGGCGACGTCGGATACGGCAAGACCGAGGTGGCACTGAGGGCCGCCTTCAAGGCCGCCGACGACGGGCGCCAGGTCCTGGTGCTGGCTCCGACCACCATCCTTGCCCAGCAGCACTTCGGGACCTTCTCCGAGCGCCTCGCCGACTTCCCGTTCACCGTAGACGTGGTCAGCCGCCTGCGCAGCGCCGCCGAACAGAAGGCGTCGGTCGAGGCCTTCAACGAGGGCAAGACCGACATCCTGATCGGGACCCACAGGCTCCTGGGGCGCGACCTGAGGCCGAAGGAGCTGGGGCTGCTGGTGGTCGACGAGGAGCAGCGGTTCGGGGTCCGCCAGAAGGAGCTGCTGCGCCAGCTCAAGCTGAAGGTCGACGTGATCTCGATGAGCGCCACGCCGATCCCACGGACCCTGCAGATGTCGCTGGCCGGGGTACGCGACATCAGCGTTATCGAGACGCCGCCCGAGGGACGAAGGCCGGTCAGGACCTACGTCGGCGAGTACGACGAGGAGCTGGTGCGCACCGCCCTGGAGCGCGAGAAGGAGCGGGGAGGCCAGGCGTTCTTCCTCCACAACCGCGTGGAGACGATCGAGGAGACCGCAGCCCGCCTGCGCGGCCTCTGCCCCGGGCTGACCTTCGCGGTGGCCCACGGTCAGCTGGACGACAGCGACCTCGAGGACAGGATGATGGCCTTCCTGCGCGGCGACGTGGACGTGCTGGTGGCCACGAGCATCATCGAGTCGGGGATCGACATCCCCCAGGCCAACACGCTGATCGTCGAGCGCGCCGACCTCTTCGGCCTCTCCCAGCTCTACCAGATCCGCGGACGCGTCGGCCGGAGTCGCCAGCGGGCCTACGCCTACCTGCTCTACCCGAGTGCCGCCGCGCTGAGCGACGAGGCGACCCGCCGCCTCAGCGCGCTCTCGGACTACACCGAGCTCGGCGCCGGCTTCAGGATCGCGATGCGCGACCTGGAGATCCGCGGGGCCGGCAACCTGCTCGGCGACGAGCAGTCCGGGCACGTGGCCGCCCTCGGGTTCGAGCTCTACCTGTCGATGATCGACGACGCTGTCCGCGAAGCCGGGCCGGCCGGCGAGGGCGAGCCGCGCGAGCCGGTCCGCGTGGACGTGGACGTGGACGTCTACATCCCGGCCGATTACGTGCCGTTCGAGCAGGCGAAGATCGACATCCACCGCCGCGTCGCTGCCGCAGCCGAGGTGGCCGACCTGGGGATGCTGCGCGAGGAGCTGGAGGACCGGTTCGGGCCGGCGCCCCAGCCGATCCTCAACCTTCTCGCCCTCCAGGAGG
>JAUMBN010000025.1:0-4129 GCA_032119675.1 Solirubrobacteraceae bacterium
AAGGACTTCGCCGACGAGTCGCGTGCCTTCGAGCGCCGCTACGGCCTCAACTACCCCTCGGCGCGCGACGACAAGCTCGAGCTCGCACCGCTGTTCGGGACGACGGCCCTGCCCGAGACCTTCGTGATCGACGCCCGGGGCCGCGTGGTGGCCGTCGGCCGCGGCCAGCTGAAGGAAGACTTCCTGGACGGCGCCATCGCGCGCGCTCGGGGCGAGAAGTGAGCGCCCGCCTGGCCATCGCCCTGGCCGCGGCCGTGCTCGCCGGCGCGGCGCTGCCCGCGACCGGCGGCGCGGCGGTCAGCCAGTACGAGATCGAGACCGAGGTGATGTGCGACACCTGCAACGTCCCGCTTTACGTGGCGGAGTCCCCGCGCGCCGACCAGCTGCGCCGGGAGATCCGGACCCTGATCGACCAGGGCCAGGACGAGGAGCAGGTCAAGGCCACTCTCAAGGCCCGGTACGGGCCCGACATCCTCGCGCTCCCCGAGGAGTCCGGCTTCAGCCTCGGCGCCTACCTGGTCCCGGCGGCGGTGGCCATCGCCCTGCTGGCCGTAGCCGCCCTCCTCGTGGCGCGCTGGCGGCGCCGCGGCCGTGAAACCGCGCCCGAGGGGCCCGGCGAGGAGCCCGGTAACGCCGAGGACCGCGCCCGGCTCGACGACGAGCTCGAACGCTTCGGGCGCTGAACGTGCCCCTCGCCGCCGCCGACACCACCGTCCTGGCCGCCTTCGCCGTCGGGTTCGTCTCCTTCATCTCGCCCTGCGTGCTCCCGCTGGTCCCCGGGTACCTATCGGCGATCTCCGGCGTGAGCATCACCGAGATCCGGGCCGGCGAGAAGCGGATGAGCCACGTGATCCTCCCGGCGGTCATCTTCTGCCTCTCCTTCACGGTGATGTTCATCGCCCTGGGCATGACCGCCACCGGGATCGGCTCGCTCCTGCGCGAGAACCGCCAGCTCCTCGACACGATCGCCGGGGTGATGATCATCGCCCTGGGCATCTTCTTCATGGCCACCCCGTTCGTCGACCGCCTCAACCGGGACTGGCGCCCGGAGGCGCTCATCGCCCGGGCGGGCACCGGCGGCCCGGTCATTGCCGGGCTGGCCTTCGCCATCGCCTGGACTCCCTGCGTGGGGCCGACGCTCGCCGCCGTCCTGGCCGCCGCCTCAACGTCGGGCTCGGTCGGGCAGGGCGGGGTTCTGCTCCTCTTCTACTCGCTGGGCCTGGCCATTCCGTTCCTGGTCATGGCCGTGGCCTTCGACCGCGCCACCGTCGCCTTCAGCTGGCTGCGGGACCGCTACCTGGCGATCACCTTCGTCTCCGGCCTGATCCTGATTGCGATGGGCGTGATGATCCTTACCGGGGAGCTGACCCGCCTCAACATCGAGGCCCAGCAGTTCCTCGACTCGCTCGGGCTCGACTTCCTCTACCGGATCTAGTCCTCGCGCTCCATCGTCTCCGGGGCAGCCACGCCCAGGAGGTCGAGGGCGCGCGCAAGCACCTCGCGCGTTGCGGCGCAGAGCTCGAGCCGGAAGGCGGCCAGGCCAGGATCGGCACCCACGACCGGGCAGTCGCGGTAGAAGGCGCTGAAGTCCTGGGCGGCGGCGAGGGCCCATGTGGCGACCCGGTGCGGCGCCCGGCGATCGGCGGCCTCCTGGACCTCGCCGGGGAACTCGAGCAGCCGCCTCACCAGCGCCCGCTCGCTCGGGTGGAGCGCGCCGGGCCCGGCGGCATCGTCCACCTCCATTCCCTCGGCCTCGGCACGGGCGATGATCGAGCAGGCGCGCGCGTGCGCGTACTGGACGTAGTAGACCGGGTTCTCGCTCGACTGCTCCCGGGCCAGCGCGAGGTCGAGCTCGATCGTGGTGTCGTGGGAGCGCGCAAGCAGGAACCAGCGCGCGGCGTCGACGCCGATGTCCTCGATCAGGTCCTCGAGGGTCACGAACTCCCCGGCGCGCTTGCTCATCCGCGCGCGCTCGCCGCCCTCCACCAGGTGGACGAGCTGCATGATCACCAGCTCGAGCGCACCCGGCTCCCCGCCCGAGGCCTCGAAGGCGGCCTGCATGCGGGGCACGTAGCCGTGGTGGTCGGCTCCCCAGACGTCGATCAGCAGGTCGAAGCCGCGGTCGAGCTTGTCGCGGTGGTAGGCGATGTCGGAGGCAAAGTAGGTGTGCTCGCCGCTCGAGCGCATCAGCACCCGGTCCTTGTCGTCGCCGAACTCGGTGGTGCGAAGCCAGAGAGCGCCATCATCCTCGAAGGTGCGTCCCTGCCCGTCGAGTGCGGCCAGGCTCCGCCCGACGGCCGAGGGGTCGCCCTCGTGGAGCGTGTGCTCGTGGAACCAGTCGTCGAAGACGATCCGCATCCGGGCGAGGCTGCGCTCGGCCTCGGCCACCATCAGCGCCACGGCGGCGCGGGCGACCTCATCGGCCGGGAGGTCGCCGGCCCCGGGGATGTCGGCGGCGAGGTGGGCCACGTAGTCACCCTGGTAGCCGCCCTCCGGGACCTCCTCGCCGCGCGCCCGGGCCTTGACCGACTCGCCCAGCATCAGCACCTGTGAGCCGGCGTCGTTTACGTAGAACTCGCGGTGGACCTCGTTGCCGGTGAAGGCCAGCAGCCGGGCCAGCGAGTCGCCGTAGGCGGCGTTGCGCGTGCCGCCGACGTGGATCGGCCCGGTGGGGTTGGCGCTGACGAATTCGACATTTATCCGCAGCGGCGGGTCGGCCACCGCGGCGCCCCACCGGCTCCCGGCTGCCGTGATACCGGCCAGGGCGCCGGCATGCCAGTCGTCCGAGAGGGTCAGGTTGAGGAATCCGGGGCCCGCCACCTCGGCGCCTGCCAGCCCCTCGCCGAGGCGGTCGGCCAGCGCGGCGGAGATCCGTTCGGCGACCTCGCGGGGAGGCTCACCGGCCGCCTTGGCCAGCACGAGGGCTGCGTTGGTCGCGTAGTCCCCCTCTCCCCCCGCCCCCGGCGGCTCGATCGTCGCCGCCGAGGCGTCGGCGCCCGGGACGGCCTGCGCCGCGGCCTCCATCACAGCGGCGCGCAGGCGACTGAGAGGGTCGGTCTGGGGGGCAGGGTCGGACAAGGCGGATCGGCCGGAGCGTACCCCTAGCCGTGGTGGTACGGGTCGCCGGCGAGAATCGAGTGGGCCCGGTAGAGCTGTTCGAGCAGGACGACGCGCGCGAGCTGGTGCGGGAGGGTCATCGGCCCGAGCGAAAAGCGGTGGTCGGCTTCGACCTCGACCCCGCCGTAGGCGCCGCCGATCACGAAACAGAGGTCGATCCCGCTCATCCGGCGCTGCTCGATAAAGCGGCTGAAGCCGACGCTGTCGCAGGCGGTGCCTCCCTCGTCGAGCACCGAGACGAATGCCCGCTCCGGAACGCGCGCGCCCAGTCGCGTCCCCTCGCGCAGCTCGACCAGCTCCAGACGACAGTGGCGGCCGAGCAGCTTCTCGTAGTGGGCGATGTCATCGGCCCAGGGCGCGCGAAGCCGCCCGACCGAAAGGACCGTCACCTTCATCTCTCCCCCTTCTCCCAGGCCAGGCCGGTTCCTATCCGCTGCAGGGTCGTCGGGTGCGTCCCGAAGAGCAGCCGTGAGAGGGCCGGCGGGTCGGGATCGCTCAGGTTCTGCAGCGCGAGGCGGCGCTGCTGGGAGATGAAGGCCGGGGCCTCATCCGTGAGCTGCAGCGAGTAGGAGTCGGCCCTCTGCTCGACCCCGCGGGAGAGCGGGTTGGAGACGAGCGTCACGAGGAAGACCATCAGCGTCACCGCCGCGGTCAGGGCCGGCACCATCGGCGGCCCAGGCGGCGCGCCGGCAGCCTCTTCGGCTCCGTCCCGCGGGCCCCAGGCGCGCACGAGCCTCGAGACCGCAAAGAAGGCCGCCGGAGTGACCAGGGCGATGAAGAGCAGGCCGCGCCAGATGTCCCGGTAGTGGACGTGAGCCAGCTCGTGGGCGACGACCAGCCGGGTCTGCGCCGGAGGGAAGTCCTCGAGCAGCGTGTCGTAGAGCACGACCCGCCGGGAGGAGCCGATCCCGTCCACATAGGCGTTGGCAGCGCTGGTGCGGCGGCTGGCATCGACCACGAGTACCGACCCTACGTCGACCCCGGCCTTCCCCGCGAGCTCGGTCACCGACTC
>JAUMBN010000026.1:0-1977 GCA_032119675.1 Solirubrobacteraceae bacterium
GACCCCGACGTGCTCCTGATGGACGAGCCCTGCTCGGCGCTGGACCCGATCTCCACCGGCCGGATCGAGGACCTGATGCACGAGCTCAAGGAGACGGTCTCGATCGTGATCGTCACCCACAACATGCAGCAGGCCGCCCGCGTCTCCGACCGCACCGCCTTCTTCATCGTCGATCTCAGCGCCGGCGAGGACCAGCGGATCGGACGGCTCGTCGAGTACGGCCCGACCGACCGGATGTTCACCAACCCGCACGACACCCGCACCGAGGAGTACATCTCCGGGAAGTTCGGCTGATCGTGGCCGGTTCGGCGACACGGCTGCAGTTCCGCGAGCAGCTGGAGCTGCTGGAGGAACAGACGCTCGGGGCGATCGACATCGTCATCGAGCAGCTCGACCGCTCGCTCGAGGCGCTCGAGACCCAGGACGTTGAGCTGGCGACCTTCGTGATCGCCGACGACGACCGGGTGGACGGCCGCTACCTCGAGGTCCACCAGGGCGTGCTCTCGCTCCTGGCCCTCCAGGCCCCGGTGGCCGCCGACCTGCGCCTGGTCGCGGCGATCCTCCACGTGATCAAGCACGTCGAGCGCATGGGCGACCAGTGCGTCAACATCGCCAAGCTGATTCCGCTCGTGGGGAGCGAGCCGCCGGTGGTTCCCGAGCTCCTTGAGAAGATCCTGCGGATGGGCTCCGCGGTGCGAGGCGAGGTGATCGAGGCCAAGCTCGCCTTCGAAAACCGCAAGGTCGACCTCGCCTCCGACCTGGCCCGCCAGGACAACGAGGTCAACCGTCTCAACAAGGAGGTCTTCCGCTCGGCCGTATCGGTCGGCGACGAGGAGGACCGACGCGAGTGGGCGATGACGATGACCCTGGTCGCCCGTGCCCTTGAGCGGATCGGCGACAACTCCGTCGGAATCGGGGAGCAGGTCATCTTCGTCGAGACCGGGCTCTTCCGGGAGTTTCCGGTCGACGAGTCGGTTGTTACCGACCGGTGAAGGAATGGGCCCACGGGCCCCACTCGCGCTGGCTTAACCCGTATCCTTCGCGGCGTGACTGATCTGGGAGTCCCCGCCGGCGGCGGGGTCAGGGTTGCGGTAATCGACACCGACAGCGGTTTCCTGAAGGTTCTCGACAAGCGGCTCGACCGGCTTGGCTGGGAGCACCGGACGCTCTCGGGTCCCGTCCCCGTCGAGGAGCTAATCGCCATGCGGCTCGGGGCCCTGGTGATCGATCTTGGCGTCCTCGGCCCGCAGGGCTGGGACTACCTGGAGCGTGTCTGCTCGGGAATTCCGGGCCTCGGCGTGATCGTCTGCACGGGGCGCTCCAGCGTGGCCCAGAGGGTTCGCGGCCTTCGCCTCGGCGCCGATGACTGGCTTTCCAAGCCCTGCCACCCCGAAGAGCTGATCGCACGGATCGAGGCCGTCGTACGCCGGCGCCGGCGTACTGAGAGCCGCGCCGAGTCGGAGGCCCGCCGTGCCGGCGAGCTGGAGATCCGGCCGGAGCTCTTCCAGGCCTTCGTCGATGGGCGCTCGGTTGACCTCACGCGCCGGGAGTTCGAGCTCATCGAGCTCCTCTCGGGCGTTGACGGGCGCGTCCTGGAGCGGGCGGAGATCTACCAGCGCATCTGGGGCTACGCAATGGCCCGCGGCGACCGCTCGGTCGACGTCTTCGTGCGGAAGGTGCGCCACAAGCTGGAGAAGGCCTCCCCGGACTGGAAGTACATCCACACCCACTTCGGGGTCGGCTACCGGTTCGCCGCGGAGCTGCGGGATGGTGCCGTCGAGATCCCGGATGCCCCTCCGGCCGATCTCGCGCCCGCGCCGAAGCCGAAGAAGCGCGCGAAGGCCAAGTCCTCCTGACTCCCGCCGGTCCCCGGCCCTAGGCTTGGGTCGTGCGCACCGCCTCCTACGTACTGATCGTCCTGGCACTCGCCGCCGTCGTGGCCTTCGCGCCGCTGGGCGGGGTGGGGGCGGAGATGGT
>JAUMBN010000027.1:0-2494 GCA_032119675.1 Solirubrobacteraceae bacterium
CGAGGATGCCGGCGCCGCCGCGACGGTGGCGACCGCCGAGCTCGACGACCCGACCGGCTACGGCCGAGTGGTCCGCGCCGCCGACGGGACGCTCGAAAAGATCGTCGAGACCAAAAACCCCGGTGACGCCACCGAGGAGGAGATGGCGATCCGCGAGGTCAACAGCGGCATCTACGTTTTCGACCCGGCTGCCCTCGCAGAAGCCCTCCCGAAGGTGGGAACCGATAACGCACAGGGGGAGCGATACCTGCCCGACGTCCTGCCTGCCGTGGCCGCGGCAGGGGGAAAGGTGGCCGTCGTCCTCGCCGACGATCCCAACCTGCTGCTCGGGGTGAACGACCGCGTCGCCCTGGCCCGGGTCCGCGAGCTCGCACGGGCGGGAATCGCCGAGCGGCTCATGCTCTCGGGCGTCGATATCGTCGATCCTTCGTCCACGCTGATCGACGTCGGTGTCGAGATTGGTGAGGACACCGTGGTCGAGCCCTTCTGCGTGCTGGCCGGCACGACGGCCATCGGTGCGGGCTGCCGGATCGGCCCCGGCTCGACGCTGGACGGCGTCCGCGTAGGGGATGGCGCCACTGTCCTGCGCAGCCACCTGTCCGATTGCGAGGTCGGCGAGGGAGCCGGCGTCGGGCCGTTCAGCCACATTCGCCCGGGGACGGTCATCGGCCCCGGGGCGAAGGTCGGGGCCTTCGTCGAGCTGAAGAACGCGGATATCGGCGCCGGCGCCAAGGTTCCTCACCTCTCCTACGTGGGCGACGCCGACGTAGGCGCCGAGGCAAACCTCGGCGCCGGCACGATCACCGCCAACTACGACGGGACCAACAAGCACCGCACCGTCTTCGGCGAGCGCGTCCACGGCGGCGTGCACGTCTCCTACGTGGCGCCGGTCAAGGTTGGCGACGACGTCTGGACGGCGGCCGGCACCGTCGTAACCGACGACGTTCCCGACGGTTCGCTGGCGATAGGCCGTGAGCGCCAGGAGAACAAGGAGGGCTACGACGACCGCAAGCGTGCCAGGGACGGTGGCGGGTGACCGACCTCGCGCCTAGACTCCCCGACGACCCGGAATCGCGGGCCGATTCGCTGATGACCACCAGCCTCCCGATCGAGTACGACAAGCGCCTGATGCTCGTTTCGGGGCGGGCCAACCCCGAGCTGGCGGTGCGGATCGGCGACCGCCTGGGTGTGGACCTCGGCCCGGTGACGCTCAAGACCTTCGCCAACGGCGAGGTCTACTGCCGCTTCGAGGAGTCGATCCGCGGCGCCGATGTCTTCATCGTGCAGCCGACCTGCGGCAACGAGGCCACCGGGGTGACGGCCAACGATGCCCTGATGGAGCTGATGGTGATGATCGACGCCGCCGTCGGCGCCTCGGCGCACCGCGTCATCGCCGTTACGCCCTGGTACGGCTACTCCCGGCAGGACAAGAAGTCCTCGCCCCGCGAGCCGATCAGCGCCCGCCTGGTGGCCAGGATGCTGGAGTCGGCCGGGGCCGACCGCGTCCTCACGATGGACCTCCACGCCGGTCAGGTCCAGGGCTTCTTCCAGATCCCCGTCGACCACATGACCGCGATCTTCATGCTCACGCAGTACTTCGGTGATCTCGGGCTTGACGATCTCGTCGTCGTCTCCCCGGACGCCGGCCGCGTGAAGCTCAACAAGAAGTTCGCCTCGATGATCGGGGCTGAGCTGGCGATCCTCGACAAGGAGCGCCCGGCCCACCAGGTCGCCGAGATCGGTTACGTGATCGGTGACGTCAAGGGCAAGACGGCGATCATCGTCGACGACATGATCGACACGGCCGGAACCCTCGCCGCGGCCGGGCAGACCGTTCTCGAGGCGGGAGCCGACCGCGTCTATGCGGCCGCCACCCACGGGATCTTCAGCGGTGCCGCCTACGAGAACCTCGCGCAGTCCGGATTCGAGGAGATCGTCGTAACCGACACGATCCCGCTCCGGCCCGGGCCCCCGGACAACATCCGGGTGCTCACCTGCGCCGACCTGCTGACCGACTCGATCCGCCGGATCTTCACCGATGACTCGGTGAGCGAGGTCTTCGGCGGCGAGAACCAGCTCTTCTAGCCGCCGATAACGAACCCGCGCCGGGCCAGCGTCTCAAGGGCGGTCTCGAAGCCCTCGAAGTCGCGGGCCAGGAGCAGCTCCAGCGGGCGCCCTTCCGGGCCGGCGGTCCGCACCCAGCGCGGCAGTACCCCCGCCGCCACCTGGCCTTCCACCTCTCCGGTCATCTCGAGCAGGATCCCCAGCTCGGGCCGGTGCTCGAGGGCGCCGGAGACGATCTCGATCGGGTCGGCGTCGAGGATCGTGCACAGCTCGGCCTCGTCGAGGCCGAGGCGGTCCATCAGCTTCGCCGCCTGTGCGGCGCCGCTCACTCTGAGCGCTGGCGCAGCTGCGGGGCGGGGGCGGCGCTCTTCTCGCCCGGCCAGTAGCCGAAGAGGTAACGGAAGCCGGAGGCGGCCACCCGGGTGAAGGC
>JAUMBN010000028.1:0-2594 GCA_032119675.1 Solirubrobacteraceae bacterium
CCTTTCGCTATCGGGCCAGTTCTTCCTTCAGGCGCAAGGAAACCTTCGGGGTGACCATTTCGTCGATATTCCCCCCGAACATCGCCAGTTCCTTGATCCCGCTGGAGCTGAGGAAACTGTACTGCGGGCTGGCCATCATGTAGAGGGTTTCGATGTCCGGGGCCTGCTGGCGGTTTAGCTGGGCCATCTCGGACTCGTACTCGAAGTCGGAAATCGCCCGCAGGCCCTTGACGATCGTCGACGCCCCGATCTCCCGGGCGAAGTCGACCACCAGTGTGTCGAACGGGACCGCCCTCACGTTGCCCAGCCCGCCGGCGGCGTCCTCGATGAACGCCAGGCGCTCCTCCACGGGGAAGAGGGTCGAGCCCTTGCGAACCGGAAGGTTCACCACCGCCACGACCACCTCGTCGAAGATCCGCGCAGCGCGGGTGATCACGTCGATGTGGCCGAGGGTGATCGGGTCGTAGGTGCCGGGGCAGACGGCTATGCGCTTCTTCTCACTCACGGGCGGAGAAAATCCGGATGGTGGTATCGCCGTAACGGCGTTCGTGAACCATAGGGAGGTCGAGGCCCGGAGCGTCGCGCCGGTCGCTTTCGACCACGATCCGCCCACCGGGAACAGCTAGCTCCCCCAGCGCCGGGGCCAGCCCGGCCAGGAGCTCCGGCGCCTCGGCGTAGGGCGGGTCGAGGAGGACCAGGTCGAACTGCCTCCCCTCCCCCGCGAGCCGGTGGGCCGCAGTGCGCGCCGGGGCGCAAAGGACCTGCGCGACGCCCGCGGCGCCCATCGAGTCGAGGTTGGCCTCGGCCACGCGGGCCACCCGCCGGTCGTGCTCGACCAGCACGGCTCCGGCGGCCCCGCGCGAGAGCGCCTCGATCGCCAGTGCCCCGGAGCCGGCAAAGAGGTCCAGAACCTGGAGCCCCTCCACCGGCCCAAGCGTCGAGAAGAGCGCCTCGCGAACGCGGTCGGCGGTCGGCCGGGTGCCGCGCGGCGGCGACTTCAGCTTCCGGCCGCCGTACCGGCCGGCGATCACCCGCATCACGCGGGGATGGCCTCGGCCGGCAGGCGACTGGCTCCCTCGGCCAGCGCGTCGCCGAGCACCGCTCCCTCGGGCGAGGCAAGTTCCGGGTCCGCCGCGAGCAGCTCGCGCGCGCTGTGACGGGCGCGCTCCAGCAGCCCGGCGTCCTCGGGGAAGCGGGCGAAGCGGAAGGCAGCGGCCCCCGACTGGCGGGTCCCGGCCAGCTCTCCCTCCCCCCGCAGCTGGAGGTCGATTTCGGCGAGTCGGAAACCGTCGGCATGCTCGGCGAAGGCCTCCAGGCGCTCCGAGCCGGCAGGGCCGAAGCAGATGCAGAGCGAGGCGTGCTCGCCGCGGCCGACGCGGCCGCGCAGCTGGTGCAGCTGGGAGAGGCCGAAGCGCTCGGCATTCTCGATCAGCATCACGGTCGCGTTGGGTACGTCCACGCCAACCTCGATCACCGTCGTCGCCACCAGGACGTCGGCCTCCCCCTCGGCGAAGGAGCGCATCGCATCGGCCTTGTCCGCCGACGACATCTGCCCGTGCAGCAGGGCAACCCGGTACCCGCCGAACTCCTCCTCGCGCAGCCGCTCGTACTCGGCCGTGGCCGCGCGGGCCTGGAGGGCGTCGGACTCCTCGACCAGCGGGCAGACGATGAACGCCTGGCGGCCGGCGTCGAGCTCTTCGCGGATCCGCTCGTAGGCCCGCTCGCGCTCACGCTCTCCCGAGACGCAGTGGGTGGCGACCGGCTGCCGGCCCGCGGGCAGCTCGCGGAGCTCGGTGAAGTCGAGGTCGCCGTAGCCGAGCAGGGCGAGGGTCCGCGGGATCGGGGTGGCGGTCATGTGCAGCACGTGCGGAGCCATGCCTTCTCCCTCGCCGGACGCCTTGGCGTCCAGCGCCATCCGCTGGCGGACCCCGAAGCGGTGCTGCTCGTCGACGACGGCCAGGGCCAGCCGGGCGAACCGCACGTCGTCCTCGATCAGGGCGTGGGTGCCGACCACGAGCCCCAGCTCACCGCTCTCCAGCCGCTCCAGGATCTCGGCGCGCCGGGAGGACGGCGTCGAGCCGGTCAGCAGGGCTATCGACAGCGGCTCGGCGGCCACGAGCCGCTGGATCGTGGCGAAGTGCTGCTCGGCGAGGGTCTCGGTCGGCGCCATCAGCGCCGCCTGGTGGCCCGACTCGACGGCCCGGAGCATCGCGGCCAGCGCCACGACCGTCTTCCCCGAGCCGACTTCGCCCATCAGCAGCCGCTGCATCGGGTGGCCGGCCTCCATGTCGGCGACGATCTGTGCGATCGCCTCCTGCTGGCCGGCGGTCGGCGTGAACGGGAGCTGGTCGGCCAGCCAGCGGGCCAGCAGGCCCGGGTGGGGGCCGTCGCCGTCGAGGACGGGCGCGCGAAGCCGCTCGGCCCGGGTGGCCCGTCGGCGCAGGAGGTCGAGCTGCATGAACAGCAGCTCGTCGAAGGCCAGCCGCCGCCGCGCCTCCGCCACCTCGCCACCGTGGGCAGCGATCAGGGCAGCGGCCCGGTCGGGGAGCATGTGCTCGGCGCGCATCCGGCCCGGGAGGGGCTCCGGCGAGTGG
>JAUMBN010000029.1:0-9332 GCA_032119675.1 Solirubrobacteraceae bacterium
GGGAGGCGCTCGCCGCGCCGGCCGCAGCGCCGGCGGCCCGGAACGCCGGGGCACCGGCAGCACCGCCCACCGACGAGAAGACGCGCGTCGCGCCGGCACCCGCCGCAGACAGGACCACCCGGGCACCGGCGCAGAAGGCGGGCCGGCGCTCCGGGCGGCTCGGAACGGTGCTGGTCGCGGGGCTCGCGGCCCTCCTGGGGGCAGTCGGCGCGATCGCCATCGACCGTGCCGCCGGTGGCCAGGCGAGCGAGCGCAAGGCCAGGACGATCCCCAAGACCCCGGCACCCGTCGACCTGGTCAGCTACTCGACGGGCGGCTACGAGGCCTCCGTCCCCCGCGGCTGGCGCCTCGTCGAGGACGCCGTCCCCAAGGGCACCTACACCGACAGCGAGTGGAGGGCCCCGGCGCCCGGCAGCGCCCGGCTGAAGATCGCCTTCCGGCCCGACACCGGCGCATCACCGGAGGAGGTGGCCGGGAACCTGCGCTCGGCGCGGGCCGGGAGCCCAACCTACGCCGAGATCGCCTGGGGGCCGATCGAGCTGGGCGGTAACACCGCCACGCGCTGGGTCTACGGATTCGACGGGCGCCAGAACGCGACCTGGACACAGAACCCCTGTGGCACCGCGGTGGCCGTCCACGGTTCCTCACGCCCGGCCGAGTTCATCCGCTGGGCACCCACCTTCCGGGCCGTGGCCGCGTCGGTGCGGCCCTCCTGCTCCTAGGCCTCAGTTGAGCGAGGGGTCGTCGGGCATCGTCGCGATGACCGCATAGTCGCCGCCCTTGCGGCGCAGGATTCGCTCCCAGAGGTGCTGGGGATCCTCGGTGAAGACGTCCTCCCGGCTGGCCGGCTCGACGATCCAGGACTCCTCCTCCATCTCCTCCTCGAGCTGGCCGGCGCTCCAGCCGGCGTGGCCGGCGAATACGCGTGTGCGACGGACCGCCTCGGCTACCTCCACGGGATCTCCGGCCTGCGAGCCCACGAAGCCCAGGTCGCCGTCGATCAGCAGTGCCGCTGCCGAGGGGTCGTCGAACTCAGCAAGGACGGTCACCGCCGTCTCGCTGACCGGGCCGCCGATGTGCACGTGCTCCTCAGACCCGGCGACCGGTTCGAGCTCGGGGACCGCCGAGCCAACCGTCGACTCGGCCGGACGGTTGAGGACAACGCCCATCGCTCCGTCGTCGGTGTGCTCGGCCACGAGGACCACCGTCTTGCGGAACCTCGGGTCCTGAACGGCGGGAGAGGCGATGAGGAGGCTTCCCCTGAGCGAATCCATGCCGCGTATCTTGCCTTACGCACATGCGGACCGTCGTCGTTTCCGACCTTCACCTTGGATCGCTGCTCGAACGCGACGTCCTGCGACGTCCGAAGGCCGTCGAGGCGCTGGTGGCGGAAGTCGAGAAGAGCGACCGCCTCGTCCTGCTCGGGGACACGATCGAGCTGCTGGAGGGCCGCGCCCGGCAGGCCACCGAGGTGGCGCGACCGGTGCTGCGCGCCCTGGGACAGGCAGCGGGTTCCGAGGGCCACGTGGTGGTGGTGCCCGGTAACCACGACCACGCCCTCATCCGCTCTTGGATCCACCGCCGGGTCTCCTCCCCGGAGGGGCTCCAGCTCGACGACCATGTCCCGAGGTCGGCCAGCACCCTCCTCTCTGACCTGACCGGCTGGCTCGACCCGGCCAGCGTCGAGGTCCGTTACCCCGGGCTCTGGCTCGATGGGGAGACCTTCGCCACCCACGGCCACTACTGCGACCGGCTGCTGCTCGAAGCCTCCGGGCTCAGCCGGGGCAGCGGAATCGAGCGCACGACCCCCGCCAACTACGAGCGCGCCCCGGGCGTTGACGCCGGCGGCGTTGAGCAACCGCTCGGGGAGATCCTCCCCCCGGGCCTGGGCGAGCGGCTCGACGGCGCCAGCGGGCAGCTGCGCCGTGCGCTCCTGACCGGCATCCCGAGGCTGGCCTCGGTCCCCGGGGCTCGCAACCTCGCCGACCTCGCCTCCCTGACCATCGAGCAGGGGCTGCACCGGCGGGCAGCCATCCCGGCCATGGCCGAGGTGGCCCGCCGCCTCGGGATCGATGCCGGCCACCTGGTCTTCGGCCACATCCATCGCCGCGGGCCCCTCCCCGCCGACGCCCAGGACATGTGGCGGCCAGACACCAACGGACCCCGGCTCTTCAACAGCGGCTCGTGGGTGTATGACAGCGCACTGGTGGGGATGCCCACCGGACGGCCGCGGAGCTACAGGCCGGGCGGGGCGGTCGTAATCGAGGCGGGCAGGCCGCCGACCTGCATCGACGTCCTGGCCGACGTTTCCGACGACGAACTGCGGGGAAAGGTCTGATCGAGGGGCCAGATCCCGAATGGCCGGCAAACCGTATAGAGAGAGGTAAGAATATCTAAGCTAGATGGGCTGAGATAGTTGGTAGAATTGCCTCTATGGCCGCCGAAATAATGCCTTTCGACAACGACGAGCAGAGCGAAGAAAACAGCACGGAGACGCTCCTGCTGATCCCCCTGGACGACACCGTCGTCTTCCCGACCATGTCGGTGACGCTGCCGGTTGATGTCGGCGACGACGAGAAGGTCCTGCTCGTTCCCCGCAGCGACGGCGAGTACGCCGGCGTGGGGACCATCGCCACGGTCGCCGACCGCCTGCGCCTACCCGGGGGCGCCGCGGGCGTGCAGCTCGACGCCGAGATGCGCGGCATCGCCGGCGCCGCCCACACCGACCCGATGGGTCGGCTTCGCGTCGAGACGACCCCCTCCCCTGACGACTCGCCGGTCGACGGCCGAACGCGCGAGCTCGTGCGCGAGTACCGCGCCATCGTCGAGGAGATCCTCGAGATCCGCGGCGACGACGGCCGCATCGCCAGCTGGGTGCGCGCCATCGTCGAGCCCGGCGCGCTGGCCGACACCTCCGGCTTCGCCCCCGACCTGACCTTCGAGCAGAAGGTCAAGGTCCTGGAGGCCCTCGACGTAACCGAGCGCCTTGAGCTGGTGATCGAGCTCCAGCGCGAGCGCCTGGCCGAGCTTCAGGTTCGCCGCAAGATCCGGGAGGACGTGGAGGAAGGCGCCGCCAAGCAGCAGCGCGAGTACGTGCTGCGCCAGCAGATGGAGTCGATCCGCCGCGAGCTCGGCGAGGACGAGGGATCGGTCGTCGACGACCTGCGCCGCCAGGTCGAGGAGGCGCCGCTCCCGGAGAACGTGCGCGAGCAGGCCGAGCGCGAGCTCGACCGCCTCGAGCGGATGGGCGAGGGCAACGGCGAGGCGCAGATGCTGCGCACCTACCTTGAGTGGATCGTCTCCATGCCCTGGGGCGAGCGCTCCGAGGACGACCTTGACCCCGTCCACACCCGGGAGGTTCTCGACGCCGACCACGCCGGTCTCGAAGACGTGAAGGACCGCATCGTCGAATATGTCGCAGTTCGGCGCCTGCGCGAGCAGCGCGCGACCGACCAGCCTGCCCCCACGGAGGAAGCCGGGGCAACCGGCGATGGCGCCACCGACGAGTCCGGCGCCGGGCGTGCCGCCGGCAGGCCCGGCGAAGACCGTGACGGCGCGATCCTCACCCTGATCGGCCCTCCCGGCACCGGCAAGACCTCCATCGGCGAGTCGATCGCCCGGTCGATGGGGCGCGAATTCGTCCGCATGTCGCTCGGCGGCGTACGCGACGAGGCGGAGATCCGCGGCCACCGCCGCACCTACATCGGCGCCCTCCCCGGGCGCCTGGTCCGCGCCCTGCGTGACGCCGGCACCATGAACCCGGTGATCCTGCTCGACGAGGTCGACAAGGTCGGCGCGGACTGGCGCGGCGACCCGAGCTCCGCGCTGCTCGAGGTTCTCGACCCGGCCCAGAACTCCACCTTCCGCGACCACTACCTCGACGTCGAGATCGACCTCAGCGACGTGATCTTCATCGCCACGGCCAACAGCGCCGAGACGATCCCGGGTCCGCTGCTGGACCGCATGGAGGTCATCGGCTTCGACGGCTACACGGTCGCCGAGAAGGTCGCCATCGCGCGCGACTACCTCTGGCCGCGCCAGCTGAAGCGCAACGGCCTGCGCGAAGGAGAGGTGACGGTCAGCGACGAGCTGCTGCGGACCATCGTCGACGAGTACACGCGCGAGGCCGGCGTCCGCCAGCTCGAGCGCGAGCTCGGAAAGCTGCTGCGCAAGACGGCGACGAAGGTCGCCTCGCGCCCCGAGGGCGCGCAGGAGGAGTCGATCTCCGTCGACCTCGACGCCATCCGCGACGCCCTCGGCCGCCAGAAGGTCTTCCCCGAGGCGGCGGCCCGCACCGCCGTCCCCGGCGTGGCCACCGGCCTGGCCGTGACCGGTACCGGCGGCGACGTCCTCTTCGTGGAGGCCAACTCGATGCCCGGCAAGGGCAGCGGCGGCCTCACCCTCACCGGCCAGCTCGGCGACGTGATGAAGGAATCCGCGCGCATCGCGCTGACCTACGTCCGCGCCCATGCCGACGAGCTGGGCATCGACCAGTCCGCGTTCGAAGACACCGAGTTCCACGTGCACGTGCCGGCGGGAGCGATCCCCAAGGACGGCCCGAGCGCCGGCATCGCGATGACCACCGCGCTGGCCTCCCTGCTCAGCGGGCGCGCCGTCAAGCACACCGTCGGCATGACCGGCGAGGTGACCCTTCAGGGGCGTGTGCTGCCGATCGGTGGCCTCAAGCAGAAGGTCCTGGCCGCCCACGCGGCCGGCCTGACCGACGTGATCCTGCCGGAGCGAAACCGGGGCGACCTGGACGATGTTCCCGAGGACGTGCGCGAGGAGATGGCCTTCCACCCGGTCATGACGATCGAAGAGGTCCTCGAGCTCGCGCTCGAGCCGGCGGTCACCGCTTCGGCCCGGGCCTGAGGGGCCGGCACGGGCTGGCGCCCGGCCGCGCGCGGTTTTGGGCATCCTCTAGCGGATGCTCAAGCGCCTGAGCGAGCGAACCAACGGCTTCACGATCTCCCCTTCGGCCTACCGCAAGGTGGCCTACGCGGCGCTGCTGTTCCTGTGGCTGATCATTCTCACCGGCGCCGGGGTGCGGCTCACCGGCTCGGGCCTGGGCTGCCCGGACTGGCCCAAGTGCTACGGCGGCTATGTCGCCCCGGCCAAGCTCCACGCCTGGATCGAGTACGGCAACCGCCTGATCTCGGGGATAGTCGGCCTCGCGGCGATCGCCGCCGGCATCCTGGCGTGGCGACGGCGCCCCTTCCGCTGGGAACTGGCCCTCTTCGGGGCGCTGCTGCCTCTCGGAGTGATCGCCCAGGCCGGCCTCGGTGCCCTCACGGTCAAGAACCACCTGGCGCCTGGCTTCGTGATGGGCCACTACATCCTCTCCATGCTGATCCTCGACGCCGCCTTCGCCCTGGCCTGGTGCTCGACCTACGAGCCTCGCCAGCGGAAGTGGTCCAGCGATTTCCTCGGAGTCTGGGCCGTTCGCTGCCTGCTCCCGATCGGCGCGCTGACCATCGCCGTCGGAACCGCCGTAACCGCCGCCGGCCCGCACGCCGGCGGCGCCGGAACCGGGGACGTGATCGACAGGCTCGAGTTCAAGGGGGCCGACACGCTGGCGTGGATCGCCACGCGTCACGGCATCCTCGCCGGGATCTTCCTGCTCAGTGTGCTGGGCGTGATTCTCTTCCTGCGCCGACCTGGGGGCGACAGGCGGGCCGTCAAGCCTCTCTCCATCCTTGCCGGGCTGCTGGTCGTCCAGGCGATCATCGGCATAACGCAGTACCGGCTGGAGCTGCCGGCCGAGCTCGTGTGGGTCCATGTGCTCATGGCCACCATCATCTGGCTGGTGATGCTCTGGTCGGTGGCGAGGGCGGGAAGAATCGCGCCGCGCGCCGAGAGGATCGATGCCGCACAGCGGGGCGGCGCACGCCGATCCGCAAGTCCCTGAGCCAAACGACCCGATTACGATCTTCAAATGACTCCGGGCGCGCCGAGAGGCGACGAGACCGTCCCCGAGCGGTTCGAGCCGGAAGCCGCGAACCCGTCACTCATGGTGGCGGAGCACTGGGCCCGCTACCAGCTCGCCGCGCAGCTGGCATCCGGTAGGCGGGTCCTGGACGCCGGATGCGGGACTGGGTATGGAACGAGGCTGCTTGAAGATTCTGGAGCCTCGGAGGTCACGGCGGTCGACGTGTCCACCGAGGCCCTGACGTCGGCCAGGGAGCGCTGCGCAAGTGCCGCACTTATTCAGGCCGACCTGACAGATACCGGCCTCGAATCGGAGGCGTTTGACCTGATCGCGTGCTTCGAGGTGATCGAGCACCTTGAGGCCCAGGAAGCAGTGGTCGCCGAGCTGGATCGCCTTCTCGCGCCAGGTGGCGTCCTCATGATCTCATCCCCCAACCGCGACATGTACCTGGCCGGCAACCCGCACCACGTCCGCGAACTTGCGCCTGGCGAACTGGAGGCCCTGCTGGCGACGAGATTTGCGAACGTGAGTTTTCTCCGGCAGCACCCGTGGATGGCATCGGCGATCCTGGAAGGCGATCAACACGAGGGCTCAGACCCGCGAAAGACGGGCGAGGCGGCCGTGATCAAGACCGACGGGGTCGACGCTGGGCGCGAGACCTACACGGTCGCCCTCGCCTCAAACGCTCGCCTGCCCGAAGTGCAACAGGTTGCGGCCCTTTCCGAGCCGACCGACCTGAGCGACTACGTCCAGTCCATAAAGGCTCTTGAGCTGCGGCTGGCCGAGGCGGAGGTCGCTCTTAAAGCTGCAGGCGAGCGGCGGGCAGCGGCCGACCGGGGGGCCGAAGTTGCCGTGAACAGGCAGCGGGAGGCGGAAGAGAGGCTCCGTTCGACGCGCGAGCACCTGGACAGGGCCAACGCAGCCATCGAGAGCGTCACAGGATCTGTCAGCTGGCGCTTGACAGCACCGTTGCGGAGCTTCCGCCGCAAGTAACGGGCAATTACCCCAACGTGTCACTTCGCCGGTAGCGGACTGTCTAGGCTGAAGGAGCGGGCAACGGATCCGAATGAGTGCTCGGTCCACCAGGGAGAAAATTGACGAAGGCACTACTTCACATCGGCACTCCCAAGACGGGCACGACCTCTTTTCAGGAGTGGGCATCGACCAACAAGGAGCTCCTCGAAAGCAGGGAAGACATCAGGGTCTACCGAGGCCTGTTTGGCGCCAACCACTACGAATTCGGCCTGCTCTGCAAGCGCAAGTCCCGCAACGGGTTCGGTGAACTCGAATTCCCGGATTGGTGCCTTCCGGAGTGGCGCTCGGAAGCCAGAACCCACATACAGCGGGAGATCGAGGCAGCGAAGGGTGCCGGCCAGGACCTACTCATCTCTTCGGAGGTCATTTCCCTGCTGCGCCACCAGGACGAGCTTGCCCGCCTGGGCGAGCTCTTGGGGGGCCTCGAAGCGATGGCCGTAGCCGTGGTTCGCCAACCGGAAGCGTTTCTCGCATCCTGGCGTCGACAGTTGGGGCTGGGGGGGTGGAGCGGTTACCGCTCATCCGCGGGCTACACGGAGCCGGATTCGTGGCTGGTCGACCATGGAGCGATGACCGAGGCCTTCGAGCTGGCGTTCGGGCAGGGCAGCCTGCAGCTGATCAGGTACGAGGACGCCCTGGCGCAGCACGGGACGGTTATCTCCGCCATAGGGGAGGCCTTTGAACTCGCCCCGGATACCTTGTCCGGCGCAGGTGAAGTTCACTGGATGAACGCCTCAGAGTCCAAGCTGGACTCGAACGCTGGGGTGGGAAACGAGGTCGCCCACCTGCACCGCCGGCTGAGGCTCCTCGGCCGCGAGCGCGATGGACTCGCAGCCCAGCTGAAACTCGCGGAGGAAGGAGCCCGGAGGCAACGGGCACGAATTGCCAGCCTCGAACGGGAGGTTCTTGAAGCGCGAAGCGAACTTCACGCCGCCAAGCAGGAAGCAGAACGCTCCTCCCTGACCCTCGCCTCGATGGGCGCCTCAGCGTCCTGGCGGGTCACCAGGCCGGCCCGCGAAGTCAAGCGGATTCTCTGCCGGACGCGGCCGGGTGGCGCCCACCGTGGGCGCTTCGCGCTACAGATTGCGACCGCGACCGGCCTCACGGTAGGCGTCGCCGCGCTCCTGCTCCTGGCCTAGGGCCGTGACAGCGTCAGCCCGGAGTGATCCCGCCGCGCGCGTACGATACGTCGCTGCATGCCGGGGGAAACTCAAGCCGGGGAGAGACCCCGGGCGGCCGTAGTCGTCGACGACGTCTCCAAGACCTTTCGCCTCCCGACCGAACAGGTCCACACGCTCAAGGAGCGGGCGCTCCACCCATTCAGAGGCTCGGAGCACGAGCGGCTCGAGGCGCTCAAGGGCGTCTCACTGGCGGTGGAGCCGGGGGAGTTCTTCGGGATAGTCGGCAGGAACGGCTCGGGAAAGAGCACGCTGCTCAAGTGCATGGCCGGGATCTACCGGGTGGACGGCGGCCGGATATTCATCGACGGCCGGCTTTCCACCTTCATCGAGCTGGGGGTCGGCTTCAACCCTGACCTTGCGGCCAAGGACAACGTGACGATCAACGGCGTGATGATGGGGCTAACCCCGTCCGAGGCCGCCGACCGCTTCGACCGGGTGATCGAGTTTGCCGAGCTCGAGGACTTCACCGACATGAAGCTGAAGAACTACTCGTCGGGGATGGAGGTTCGCCTCGCTTTTTCGGTGGCGATCCAGGTCGACGCCGATGTCCTGCTGATCGACGAGGTCCTCGCGGTTGGCGACGCCGCCTTCCAGCAGAAGTGCTTCGACGTCTTCTACCGGATGCGCGACGAGGGCAAGACAGTGCTCCTGGTGACCCACGACATGGGGGCAGTCACCAGGTTCTGCGACCGGGCCGCCCTTCTGGACCACGGGAAGGTCGTCGACTTTGGCCACCCCGACGACGTCGCCAAGAGCTACCTCGACCTCAACTTCGGCACCGTCCGCAGCGAGGAGCCCGCGTCAGGCGGCGAACGATCGGGGGACGGCTCGGCGGAAATAGACCGGGCCTGGTTCGAGAGCCTGGACGGAGAGCCGCTCGACACCCTCATCCAGGGCCAGCCGACGAGGTTCGTGGCCGAGGCAAGGTTCCTGCGGGATACCGAGCACGCCGAGTGGGGCGTCGTCTTCGAGGACGCCGACCACCACCCCCTCTTTGCGACGACCACCACGTGGGCCGGGGTTGACACCGGGACCTTCGCCGCCGGCGAAAAGACCACCTTCGGGGTCGAATTCGAGGTCCCCTTTGCGCCCGGCCGCATCTTCGCCACGCCCATGCTCAGTTACCGGGGGTCGGGAAGCCGGTTCATAGACCGCCGCGAGAGGCTGGTGTCGGCTGTCGTCACCGG
>JAUMBN010000030.1:0-9695 GCA_032119675.1 Solirubrobacteraceae bacterium
TGCCGGGGCTGGTCCCGCACTCCTCGGTGCCCCGCGACTCGCCGAAGTCCCGCATCTCGCGGTTCACGAAGTACCACCAGAACCAGAAGTAGATCCCCAGCGTGATGATCATCAATCCGATGATCCCCAGGGGATGGCGAAGCTTGGCGGTTGACGGGGTTCCTGAGATCGGGACTACTTCGGCCATTGGGACGCTCCTTGAAGGTGAAGGTCGACGGTAACGCAAGCGGGCTCGTAGCGCTAGCTTTCGGGCCATGGGCGCTGCCGAATCCGCAACCGCCGACGTTGCGGTGGTAGGAGCCGGCTTTGCCGGGATCGCCGCGGCCCGGGCGCTGGCCGCCGCCGGCAGGGAGGTAGTGGTTCTCGAGGCCCGAGACCGCGTCGGTGGGCGGGTCGAGGGCGGAGAGAGCGACGGCGCCCTGCTCGAGCTCGGGGGCACCTGGATCGGCCCAACCCAGACGCGGGCACTGGAGCTCGCCGCCGAGGTCGGCGCGCCGACCTTCCCCCAGTACGCCGAGGGCGAGAACCAGATCGACATCGACGGCGAAGTGCGCCGCTACTCAGGCACCGTCCCGCGCCTGGGCCCCCTCGCCCTGGCCGGCCTGGGCCGGCTGCAGGCCGCGGTGAACCGCCACGCCCGCCGGATCGACACCCAGGCACCCTGGGATTACCGCCACGCCGCCCGCCTGGACTCCATCAGCTTTGGCGACTGGATCAGGAGCCGCCACTTCGGCCGCACCGCCTTCAAGGTGATGGGGATCGTCGGCAAGACCACCTGGGGCGCCGAGCCCTCCGAGCTCTCCGCGCTCTACGCGATCTCTTACGTTGCCGGTGGCGGCGGCACCAGCGCCCTCTTCGACACCGAGGGCGGCGCCCAGGAGCGCCGCTTCCTCCTCGGCGCCCAGGACTTCGCCGAGCGGGTGGCGGCCCCTCTCGGCGAGAGGATCAGGTTTGGGGCGCCGGTCCGCGCCATTGAGTGGGGCGCCTCGGGCGCCGTGCTCGAAGCCGACGGGCTTCGGGTCACCGCCGGGCAGGTGATCGTCACCGCGGCCCCGCCGCTCTGCGAGCAGATTGCCTTCGACCCGCCGCTGCCGGCCCGCCGCGACGAGATCCAGCGGCGGATGCGGATGGGCGCCCTGACCAAGGCGATCGCCGTCTACGATGAGCCGTTCTGGCGCGCCGATGGCCTGAGCGGCGAGTCGCTCAGCGACGCTTCGCCCGCATCGATCACCTTCGACCTTTCGCCTCCCGACGGCTCGCGCGGGGTGCTGGTGGGCTTCGTCGGAGGCGACGACGCCCACACCTACTCGGCGATGGGGGAGGCCGAACGCCGCGCAAGCGTCCTGGCCGGCTTCGAGCGCCTCTACGGCCCGAAGGCGCTCGAGCCGTCAGGCTGGGCCGAACGGCAGTGGGCGGCCCAGGAGTGGAGCGGCGGCGGCCCGGTGGCGATTGCGCCGCCCGGGGCGCTGACCGCCGGCGGCGACTCGCTGCGCAAGCCCTGCGGGCCGCTCCACTGGGCGGGGACCGAGAGCTCGCCCACCTGGGGCGGCTTCATCGACGGCGCCATCCGCTCGGGCGAGCGCGCCGCAGCGGAAGTAATTACCGTCGGCCAGGCCGAAGCAGGCTAGGTCAGGCCGGCGCCGCGTCCCCGGCGGCGGGTGCGCCGGGGGACTCTTCGGGGTTGTCGAACTTGTCCTCGGCCACCGGCTCCTCGACCTTGCCCCTCGGCACGAAGATGATCGAGAAGAGGAAGATCGCGGCCAGGATGCCGGCCATGATGAAGAAGATGGTTTGGGTCGACTGCGCGTAGGCGTCCTGGATCGCCTTGAAGATCTCCGCCCCACCGGAGCCGCCGCCGGTCCGGGACGACGAGCCCCCACCGGCGACCTCGGCGGCAATCGAGTCGGCCTGCTCCTTGCCGATCCCGACCTTCCCGAGCGTCTCCTCGAGGTTGATCCGGTTCTGCGTGATCAGGATGGTTCCCATGATCGCCAGGCCGATGCTGGCGCCGTAGTTGCGGATCGTCTGGGTGATGCCGGTGGCCTCCCCGTAGCTGGAGGCGGGGGCGCGGTTGATCGCGTCGGTGTTGGCCGGCCCGAGGATCAGCCCGATGCCGGCCCCGGCCATGACGATCCAGGGCCACTGGGAGCTGATGTTCAGGTCGGTCATCGACCTCGCCCAGAGGAAGAAGCCGACGGCGCCCAGGGCCGCGCCCAGGACGATGGCCGGCTTGGCGCCCTGCTTGTCGAGGATCCGGCCCCCGAACTGCGAGGCGACGGCGAAGCCGCCGAAGAAGATCAGCAGGTAGAGGCCGGCGTTGGCGGCGCTCTGCTCCAGCGAGAGCTGGGCGTAGGTGCTGGAGAAGAAGAAGAGGGGGATGAAGACTGCGGAGAGGAGAAGGAGCACGACGTTGTCGGCGGCGAAGGAGCGGTCGGTGAAGATCCGCACGCGGATCAGCGGGTCCTCGGATCGAAGCTCGTGGACGAAGAAGGCGACGAGCAGCAGCGTGCCGGCCACGATCGAGCCGATCGTCTGCCAGCTGCCCCAGCCCCAGTCGCTGGCCTGCTGGAGGCCGAGTACCGAGAGCGCCATGCCGCCGGTCACCAGTACGGCGCCGCGGTAGTCGATCGGCTGCGGGTTTCGCTCGTCCCTGGGGTGGGCGAACCAGATCAGCCCCAGGGCGATGAGGGCGATCGGGATGTTGACCCAGAAGATCGCGCGCCAGTCGACCTCGGTCAGGTAGCCGCCGGCGATCGGGCCGATCGAGGTCAGGCCGCCGGTGATGGCGAAGAAGATGGCCAGCGCCTTGCCGCGCTTGTCGATCGGGTAGGCGGAGATGATCAGGGCCAGGGCGGCGGGGAGCATCAGCGCCGCGCCGATGCCCTGGATGGCACGGAAGACGATGATCCACGTCTCGTCGAAGGAGCCGGCCGGCGTGAGCCCGCAGAGCGCGGATGCGGTGGCGAACATGACCACGCCGATCACCACCATCCGGACCTTCCCGAGGGTGTCGCCGAGCCGCCCGCCGAGGGCGAAAGTGGCCGAGAGGGCGAGCAGGTAGGCGTTGATCAACCACTGGATCCCCGTCTCGCTCAGCTTGAGGTCCTGCTGGATGTCGGGAATGGCGATCGAGACGATCGTCATGTCGATGAAGGTCATGCCGACGGCGAAGACCATCGCCGCCAGGACCCAGTTTGCCCCTCTGCTGTTGGCGCCGCTCACGGCGCTGACGCTACTTCACCTTGCAGGCAGAAGGCGACTTGTTCTTCTTGAGGAACCTCGCCAGGGCCCTGGACCTGGAGGTCATGATCCCGTCCACGCAGCGCTGGACAAGCTTCGTCCATCCCTCCGGGCCGTCCACGTCGGGCCCGTCGAACCAGCTGTGCCAGGCCAGCCCCGCGGCGTGGGTCTTGCCCACCCACTCCGGGGTCAGGACGTCGATCCGGGCGCCACCGAAGAGGTAGGTCATCGGCACCTGCAGGGCGACCGTGCCGGAGAGGGGCTTCTTGTCTTCCAGCAGGAAGTCGATGATGCCGCTGCTTCCCGGGGAGATCGGCACCTTCGGGGCGATGTCGTGAAAGCGGTCCACGGCGCCCTGGCGGAAGGAGGCGACGATCAGGTCCTTGCGCTTGTTGTTCTTGAGCAGGTTGCCCAGGACCTCGGCGTTGTAGAGGTACTCCTCCTCCTCCTCGGCCTTGGTGCGCCCCTTGATCTCGATGTTGATCGGGGTCTTCGGGAAAGCCTTGAGGACCTCCTTGAGCGTCGGGACCCGGAAGTCGGCCGCCTTGTAGCCCTTGGGTGGCTTCCTCTGGCCGGTGGCAATCCCGCGGAAGACGTAGGCCGAAGCGGCCTTGTTGCGGTCGTAGTTGGGGGCGCTCTTCGAGAACCAGTAGGCGCCGTCGAGCTTGCGGATCTCGGCGAGCGTCTTCTCGCTGACCAGGCCGGTCGAGTTGGTCTTGGAGTCGACCGTGGTGTCGTGCATGACGATCACCTGGTTGTCCTTCGTGACGACTATGTCGAGCTCGAGCATGTTCGCCCCGGCCCTGAGTGCCTCCCTGAACGCGAACATCGTGTTGGAGGGGAACTCGTCCTCCCCGCCCTGGTGGGCGATGTTCAGCGGCGGGCTCTGGCGCCACGGCGGGACTTTGGTCTTGGCCATCGCGGGGGCGGAGAGCCCGGCAAAGGCGACGGACGCGAGGATTGCGGAAACCACGGATCGCTTGAGCATTACGGGCACCTTAGTGCAGGAGGCGGCCGAGCGCGCCATTCGTTCCCCAGGCCTTGCTCCGGGCCATCCGGCCGGCCCGGGAGGCTGGAGCGGTGGCCGTCCTGATCATCTGCGCCGCCGCGACCTGGTTCATGGCCGGGGTCGGCTGGATCGTGCAGGTGGTCCAGTACCCGCTCTTTGCCGCCGTCGGCCGGGAGAGCTTTCCCGAGTACCACCGGCTCCACTCGATCCGGATCACGCCGATCGTCTTCCCGGCGATGGCGGTCGAGCTGGTCACCTCGTTCTGGCTGCTCTTCAGCCCTCCTGGTGGCACGTCGATGGCGCTGGTGGCCGCGGGCTTCCTGCTCGCGCTGGCGACCTGGCTGGCGACCGCGCTGCTGGCGGTGCCGCGCCACACGGAGCTCGGTTCGGGGTTTGACCGGGCGGTACACGCCCGCCTGGTCCGATCGTCCTGGGTTCGCACCGTGGCGTGGAGCGCCCACGGCATCGTGGTGGCGGTTCTGCTCGCCCAGGCGGCCTGACCCGCCGCGGCCGGGCCGGCAGTCGATTAGAGTCCCGGGAGATGAGCACGCCCGAGCCCCCCGAAAACCCCGAGCAGCCCGAGGCCGCGCAGGACGCGGCCCCCAAGGAGCCGGCGCAGCAGGCTCCGCCCTCGCCGCCCCAGGAGCCGCCGCCTACGGGCCAGCCGGTTGCGGTCGCGCCGGGCCAGTCGGACTCCGACGACCGCATGTTCGGCGTGCTGCTGTGGATCGTCGGCCTCTTCTTCTCGATCATCGGGCCGCTGGTCGTCTGGCTGATAAAGCGCGACCAGTCGCCTTTCGTGGATGCCGTGGGCAAGACGGTCCTCAACTTCAACATCTCCTACACGATCTGGATCATCGTCACGGCGCTGCTTTCGGTCATCCTGATCGGCATCCCGTTCCTTATCGCCGCCGGGACCTTGTACTTCGTCTTCTCGATCGTCGGTGCCGTCAAGGCCAACCAGGGCGAGGACTTCACGCCCTGGCTGACCATCAGGTTCCTCAAGTGAGCATCCGTCGGATGCTCTGCATCGCGGCGCCGGCCGTCCTGGTCGGGCTGCTCGCGCTCTCGGCTTCCGCCTCGGCGCAGGCTCCCGCGGCCACGACCTGGCTCTGCAAGCCGGGCCAGTCCGGCGACCCGTGCCGCGACTCCCTCAAGTCGACGACCCTCCTGGCCAATGGCGGCAGCCGTGCGCAGAAGACGCCCTCGACGAAGAAGACCCCGCCGATCGACTGCTTCTACCTCTACCCGACGGTCAGCCAGCAGCCGACCGGCAACTCGACCCTCGAGGTGACCGGCGCCGAGACCGGGGTGGCACGCGCCCAGGCATCGCGCTTCCAGACAAAGTGCCGCATCTTTGCGCCGATGTACCGGCAGGTGACCCTCGCCGGCATCTTCGGCCGCGCCACCACTCCGGTCGACCGCGAGATCGGCTACGCCGACGTCAAGGCGGCGTGGAACGAGTACCTCTCCCGTTACAACAAGGGCCGCGGCGTCATCTTCATCGGCCACTCGCAGGGCACCGGCGTCCTGTCAAGGCTGATCGCCGAGGAGGTCGACCCCAGCGCAAAGATGCGCCGCAAGCTCGTCTCGGCGCTGCTGATCGGCGGCGGTGTGCTCGTTCCCCAGGGCAAGGACGTCGGCGGCACCTTCCAGAAGATCCCCGCCTGCCGCAGGGACTCCCAGGACGGGTGTGTCGTGGCCTACAACGTCTTCCCCTCCCAGCCGCCGGCCGACACCCGCTTCGGGCGGACGGCGCAGGTCGGCCGTGAGGTCCTGTGCACCAACCCGGCGGCGCTGAAGAAGGGCCGCTCCGGCCTGGCCCAGACCTACGTCCCCACATCCCAGCTGAGCCTCGGGGAGCCCATCGCGTCGACTCCATGGGTGCACATGGACGGCGAGTACAGGGTCCGCTGCGAGTCGGGCGGCGGTGCCTCGTGGCTCAACGCCTCCCTTGTCGGCGGCTCGGCCGACAAGAGGCCGCAGTTCGGCGAGCCGCTCGGGCCGACCTGGGGCTTCCACATCGTGGACATCAACATCGTCCTGGGCAACCTCGTCGATCTTGCCGGCCGCCAGTCGGCGGCCTGGCGCAACTGACTCGCAGGCGGGGCTGGCCGGCGGGGCGCGCCGGTGGCAGACTGGGGTCGTGGAGGCAGCCCAGCCGAGCCGGCGCCCGATAACCGCCGAACTGCCGCGGGTGCACCGCCCGGCCTCCTACGGCTCTGAGGACCGCTTCCGGCGGATGCTCGACGACCCGTTCACCGCACTGATCCCCTGGGTCATCTTCTCCTTCACCGTTGACGACTTCGACACCGCCGCCCTCTACGCGTTCATCTCCGCGGCGGTGCTCGTGTCGGTCTCCGCGGCCCGCGGGGTGAAGCCGCGCTCGCTCGAGCTCGTCGACTTCCTGCTCTTCGGCTCGCTCTTCCTCATCGGCCTGCTCAACTTCCGCGACACCAACGCCTGGCTCAACGACCACGCCGACGAGGTCTCGAACCTGATCGTCACGATCATCGCCTTCGGGACGCTGGCGATCGGCCGCCCGTTCACCGCCCCGTATACGAAGGCCCGCCTGGGCAACGCGCCCCAGAGCCTGCTCGACCGCCTCGACCGTCTCGACACGACCATCTGGGGCCTGGGGTTTCTCGCCGCCTTCCTGCTGGGCGGCTACGGGGAGTTCATCCTCGGGGAACCCGACAACCCGTGGACGGCGTGGATCCTGCAGCTCGCCCCGCTGGTCGTTGCCTTCCAGGTGACCCGGTGGCTGGACTGGCGGGCCTTCGCCAACGAGCCCGGCCAGGAGGCGGAGGCCCCAAACGCCTTCGAGCTGGCCCGCGACCTCTTCTTCTGGCTGATCCCGACCGGGCTCTTCGCGTGGATCCTCGATGCGCCGCCGGCCTGGCTTCCACCCGTGTTGTTGGGGCTGGGGGTCGCCGGATTCGGGGTCTGCTGGGTGCTGGTTCTGCGCTCGGAGGAGGGTGAGCCGCTTTGGCACGAGGGCCTGGAACGGGTCAGGAACCACCAGAACCCGGCCGCCGGCCGGTAGCCTGCCGCCATGGCAGACGGAGAGCGCATGCGGGCAACCTGGCAGGGGGCGACGATCGCCGAGTCGGACGACACGGTGGTGGTGGAGGGAAATCACTACTTCCCGATCTCGTCGGTGAACGGCGACTACCTCTGCGAGTCGGCGACCACCTCGGTCTGCCCGTGGAAGGGCACAGCCTCCTATTACACGCTCGAAGTGGGCGACTTCGTCAACGAGGACGCCGCCTGGTTCTACCCCGAGCCCAAGCCGGAGGCCGAAGAGATCCGTGACCGGGTCGCCTTCTGGAAGGGCGTCGAGGTCGGCCCGGCCTGAGCGGTCGGGGCGGTGGCGGTTCCGGGCAGCGTCTCCGACGGTGAGGCCGGCGGGCTGGCGACGATCACGCTCGCCTCGCCCGAGGGGCTGGAGGCAACCTTCGTACCCGCGGCTGGGATGGTCGGCAGCTCGCTGCGCGACCGCGGCGAGGAGCTGCTCGGCCAGCGCGGCGGGCTTTCCGCGTGGCGGGAGAAGAGCTCGACCTTCGGCATTCCGCTCCTCTACCCGTGGGCCAACCGGCTCGGCTCAGGCGAATACGAGGCCGCCGGCCGCAGCGTCCGGATACCGCCCGAGGCGCCCCTCGTCCACCGGGACGGCAACGGCCTGCCGATACACGGCCTGCTCTTCGCCGCTCCCGACTGGGAGGTGGTCCGGTCCGGTCCCGAGCCCGGAGGGGCGGGGCTGACGGCCCGGCTGGACTGGGCCGCCGACCCGCGTCGGCTGGAACTATTCCCTTTTCCGCACTCGCTCGGGATCTCCGCCCGGCTGGTGGGGCTGCGGCTGGAGGTGGCGACGACGGTGCTCGCCGGCGATGACGGGCCGGTGCCGGTCGCCTTCGGCTGGCACCCCTACCTGGCTCCCCCGGGGGCGCCGCGCAGCGAGTGGGAGATCGATTTTCCGCCCACGAAGAGCCTGGTGGCCGACGATCGACAGGTTCCCACCGGTGCCGTTGGGGACGCCCCGGTCGAGTCCGGCTCGCTCGGTGGCCGGACCTTCGACGACGGCTACGCGGGCGTCAAGCCTGGAATGGCCTGTTCGGTAAGCGACGGAGTGCGCCGGATCGCCGTCGAGATGACCGGCGGCTACCCGTTCGCCCAGCTCTACGCCCCCGCCGACCTGGACCTCATCTGCTTTGAGCCGATGACCGCCCCCACCAACGCGCTGGCCTCAGGAGACGGGCTGCGGGTGGTGGAGCCAGGTGAGTCCTTCACCGCGACCTTCACGATCGCGGTCGAGCGTCCCTGAGGCGCGGGCTGACGCGGGCGAGAGCCGGGTGGCTCAGCCGGTGTAGCGCGGGCGGCTGCTGCGGACCTTCACTCGCGTGGAGTCGCTGACCCTCGCCGCGTTTCCGGCTTCGGCCGTCCCGGTAAGGCGCCTGGTGCCGGTGGCCTTGCCCCGCGCCGTGTAGCTGACGTTCGCAGTCTTGCCACCAAGGATCTGCGCGCGCTCCCAACAGACCTTGGAGCCGCTTCGCTTGCCGCTGCCCGAGGCCTTGACGAACTTCAGGTTCGACGGGACAGCCAGGCAGATCTTCACCGTGTTGGCTGGGTACTTACGCGTGTTCTTGACCGCCGCGCGGATCGTCGTCTTCTTGCCGCGCTTGATCGATGCCGGCTTGGCGGTCGTGGTGATCTTCAGCTTCGCGCTGGTGGCCGCGTCTGTTGTGACCTTCACGCTCGCCGAGGAGCGGTTGTTGGCGGCGTTCGGGTCGGTCTGGTCACCAGGCGTGAGGACGCCGGTATTGGTGAGCGTCGCGCCGGCCCGGTCGGCGGCCACGGTGGCGACGACCAGGATCTCGAAGCTCTCGCCCGGCACGATCTCCCCGGCCGGGCAGGTGACCGTCTGGCGCAGGATGGTGCAGCCGGCGACGATGCTCGAGGAGGTGCTGGTGGGGGTGAGGCCGTCGGGCAGCTCGTCGGTGACCGTCGCGCCGATCGAGCTCGACGGGCCGTTGTTCTTGACCTTCAGGGTGAAGTTGACGGTGCCGCCCGGGGCGACGGTCTCCCGGTCGGCCGTCTTGGTGATCTCAAGGTCGGCTACCGGGCCGGCGACGAGCGGGGTCGCGTCGTCGTTGTTGTCGGTGATCGGGTCGGGCGTCTCGTTGGAGCGCACGGAGACGGTGGAGGTCTTCGAGGTCTCCACGACGCTGCTGTCGGCGCGGACGGTGATGGTCCGCGTTGCCGTTTCCCCGCTCGGCAACGTGCCGATGGCGCAGGTCACCTGCTGGCCGGAGACCTGGCAGCCGCTCGGGACCGATACCGGCCTGAGGCCGTCCGGGATGTCGATCGTCATCTCCACTGCGGTGCTGGTGGAGGGACCGTCGTTGTAGACGGAAAAATCGAGGTCGGCCTCGCCGCCGGCGACGAT
>JAUMBN010000031.1:0-3309 GCA_032119675.1 Solirubrobacteraceae bacterium
ATCTTCATCTCGGTCCTGAACATCTTCCTCTTCTTCCTGCAGATCTTCGGCGGCGGCGGGCGCTGATGCTGCGCAGCCGGATGGCCGCGCGCCTGAAGGTTCCGACAGCCGAGCAGACGCTCCCCGGTCGCGACCAGGAGATCCCGGGCGTGCCCGAGCGCCACGCCGTGCTCGATGCGCCGCTGAAGCCTCCCTTCGGCGACGGCGTTCGCACCGCGGTCTTCGGCCTCGGCTGCTTCTGGGGGGCCGAGCGGCTCTTCTGGCAGCTGCCCGGAGTGGTCTCGACGGCGGTTGGGTACGCAGGGGGCACGACGCCCAACCCCACCTACGAGGAGGTCTGCTCCGGGCAGACCGGCCACACCGAGGCGGTCCTCGTCGCCCACGACCCGGAGAAGGTCGGCTACGAGGAGCTCCTGAAGGTCTTCTGGGAGGGCCACGACCCGACCCAGGGGATGAGGCAGGGCAACGACGTGGGGACCCAGTACCGCTCGGCGATCTACTGGGACGGCGAGGACCAGCGCGAGGCGGCGGAGCGGTCGGCCCGTATGTACGAGGAGCAGCTGCGCGCCTCGGGTTACGAGCCGGTCACCACCGAGATCGCGCCCGCGGGCCCCTTCTACTACGCCGAGGACTACCACCAGCAGTACCTGCACAAGGTGCCGGGCGGCTACTGCGGCCTGGGCGGCACCGGCGTCAGCTGCCTGGTCGGCAGCGGCCAGGCCGCCTGAGCGGCTGCAACGGCAGTTTCCCGCCGGGGTCCAACCGGCGCGCGAACGCCGGGTGCTGTGCCATCCTCAGGTCATGCGTAACAGAACGAAGTTCCTCACCGCTTTTGCCGTCTCCGGACTGCTCATCGCCCCGTCGGCGATGGCTCAGGCCCCTGACGCCGGCGCCGCCGGCACGTGCCCGCAGTTCCGGGTGATGCACAACGACTCCATCTCCGGGGTCAAGTTCCCGGCCGGCCCGTACAACATGGTCACCAGCCAGCTCAGCTGCTCGCAGTCGACCAAGTACTTCCAGCAGTGGCTGGCCTCAGGGCGAGTCGCCTCGGGCTGGACGGTCAAGCTCCTCTCCGGAGAGCGTCGCCGGTTCACCAAGGTCGGCACGAAGGTCGACTTCCAGGCCACACCGGCCACCGAGCCGACCCCGACTCCCAGCCCGAATGGGCACACCTGCCCGGGAACCTTCCGCGTCCTGAACAACGACAAGATCGGCGGGATGTCGCTTCCCAGGGGCAACTACCAGATCAGGCTGCTGAACACCGATGTCGGGCTTACCGGCCTCAACTGCCAGGTCGCCTCGAACGACTTCGCGTACTTCCTCAACAACGACTGGTCGGGCAGGCTCCCGTCCCCGTGGTACGCGAACAACTCGAAGAGGACCTTCTACCGCGGCAGCAACGCGGTCGGCTTTTCCGTCAAGAAGGTCAGTAACTGAGCCAGTACTGAGCCTGGTGCCCGGCCGCATCGGCGGCCGGGCACCGGTTTCTCAAGTCAGGTGGTCATCCCGGTGAACTGGCCACCGGTGATGTTCAGCACCTGGCCGTGGACGTAGTTGCTCCACGGGCTGCAGAGGAAGAAGACGCCGCCGGCGGCCTCCTCGGGGGTGCCTGGCCGGCCCATCGGAATGACCATGGCGGCCATGCCGCGCATCTGGTCGGGGATTCCGAGCTGGACCTTCTCGCCGTCGATCTCCATGGTGTTGCTCTCTTCCTTGGAGGCGGTCAGGCGCGTCTCGATGTAGCCGAAGGCCACGGCGTTGACGTTGATCTTGAACTGTCCCCACTCCTTGGCGACGGTCTTGGTCAGGCCGACCACGGCCGACTTGCCGGCCGAGTAGTTCGCCTGGCCCGCGTTGCCCATCGTCCCGGAGACCGAGGAGACGTTGACGATCTTGCGGAAGACCTCGACGCCATCCTCCTTCTCCTTCTTGGCCGGCTCGCGCAGGTACGGGGCGGCCTCGCGGATGATCCGGAATGGCGCCACGACGTGGATGTCGAGCATCTTCTGGAACCAGTCGTCGGAGAGCTTGTGGACCGGCGCGTCGAGCGTGTAGCCGGCGTTGTTGACGATGATGTCGACCCTGCCCCAGGCGTTGATCGCGGTGTCGACCAGCTCCTTGGGTGCGTTCGGGTCGGTGAGGTCACCGGCGTAGACGACGGTCTCGCCCTTGATCTCGTTCGAGGTCTCCTCGGCCACGTCCTTGTCGAGGTCGTTGATGACGACCTTCGCTCCGTGCTCGCTGAGAATCTCGGCCGTGGCCCGGCCGATGCCCCGCGCGCTTCCGGTGACGATCGCCACCTTGTCATCAAGAATTCCCATTTGGTCTCCTGAATTCGTAGTCGGTTGCTCGCTGGAGCTTTTCACGCCTGCGCTTTCGGTGTCACCCGCCTGCACCACCGGCCTATCCTGCGGCTGTGAGCGGAGAGTCAGAGCAGAGGGAGATCGATCCCGGCGAGTTCCGGCGGGTGCTCGGGCACCTGCCCACCGGGGTGACCGTGATCACTGCGCGGGACGCCGACGGCCCGGTGGGAATGACCTGCAACTCGTTCGGCTCGGTCTCGCTCGAGCCGCCTCTGGTGCTCTTCTGCGTGGGGCGCGGGTCGACCACCTGGCCGCGGCTGCGGGATGCCGGGCGGCTCTGCGTCAACGTGGTCGCCGGCCACCATGGCGAGCTGAGCCGAACCTTCTCCACCCGGGGGATCGACCGCTTCGACGGGGTCGGCTGGCACGAGCGCGAGCACGGCCCCGGCCTGGACGACGCCGTCGCCTGGGTCGAGTGCGAGGTTGAGGAAGAGCGCGAGGCCGGCGACCACCTGATCGTGATCGGCCGGGTGCGGGCGCTCGAGGGCCGCGACGACGCCGAGCCGCTGGTCTTCTTCCGCGGCGCCTTCGGCGGCTTCAGGCCCGAAGGGGCCGACGAGCGGTGAGCCGCCCGCCGTTCATCGATGTCGTCGTCCACGAGAGCGTCCATCCCGACGCGCTGGCCGCCGAGCTGCGAGAGGGGCTGCTGGCCGGAGAGGTCGCCACCCGCCAGCACTACGTCGGCGTGCGCCAGGCGCGGCTGTGGCGCGAGATCGCGCTGGCTTTCTCGCCGGCGCGCGACGAGAGTGACGGCGCCCGCGCCTACGACGTCGTCAACGGCCTGGTCGGCGACCGGGTGGCCGGCACCGGGGCGCACGTCATCGGCCTGGGCTGTGGCGACGGCGCCAAGGAGCGGCGCCTGCTCGACGCGCTCGCCGGCAGCGGCCCGCTGATCGCCACCGCAGTCGACGTCAGCCTTCCGCTGGTGCAGCTCTCGGTCGATCGC
>JAUMBN010000032.1:0-7652 GCA_032119675.1 Solirubrobacteraceae bacterium
GGACGTTGTATGGCGTTGCGTCCTTGAGCATCAGGCCGGCGGCGATCGCCCGCTCGATGAGGCTCAGCTGGAGCAGGGCGGCGTCCTGAAGCATCCCGAAGGTCCACTCGTAAGGCCACGAGATGAAGGGGATGCGCTCGTGCTCCAGGACCGCGGCAACCTCGCCGACGAGGATCCCGGGGGCGCCCGAGGAGTCGATCTCGGTCGTCGCGACGAGGCTTCCCTCCGAGACCAGCTCCTCGAAGAGGGTGCTCTCCCTGAGGGCGCGCCAGTCAGAGGCGCCGCGCGGGCTGAGCGCGCGGCGGACGCTTCCGCCGGAAACGAAGACGCGGCCGTCCGGATCCCGGAACGAGCCGGGCTCGGCCTCGACGGCGCTGCCGCTCATGGCCTAGGAGTTCTTGGGCTCGTCGGCTGAGGCTTCGGTCACCTTGGCGGTGGCCGGGGCGGCCTCGTCGTCCCCGCGGCCGAAGAAGTTCTTGATCTTCTTCCAGTACATCTTGATGGCGACCCCCGCCGCGGCAAAGCCGCCGACGAGAATCTGGGCGATCATGCTGCCGCTGCCGGCGTCCAGGTAAGCGAGAAGAGTCTGCATAAGAAAGGAGAGGTTACCGAACTGTTACCCGGAATTTCGCCGGATCTGTGCCAATCCCTTCGCGCAGGCCCGGCGGCCGGCTACTCGCGCAGCAGCACCCAGACCAGCACGGCGGCAAACGCGAGCTGCCCGAAGGCCATCGCCGTGCCCAGGTTGGCCGCGCCGAACAGGAGGGCGAGGAGCGTGCCGGCGGCAAAGCCGGCGACCAGGACGGCCAGCTGTGCCGGCCAGCTTCGGATCATGCCGGCGCCCCGACGCCGTGGTTCTCGGCCACGAGCCTGACGATGTCACCGATTATCTGGGTTATCTCGAAGTCCTTCGGCGTGTACACCGCGGCCACGCCCGCCTCCGTCAGTGCGTCCGCGTCGGCGTCGGGAATGATCCCGCCGACGACCACCGGCACCTCGACCCCGGCCTCACGAAGGTCCGTAATGACCGCCGGGATGAGCTCCAGGTGCGAGCCCGAGAGGATCGACAGGCCTACGAGGTCGACGTCCTCCTGGTCGGCACTCGTCGCGATCTGCTCCGGGCTGAGGCGGATCCCCGCATAGACGACCTCAAGCCCGGCGTCGCGGGCGCGGACGGCGATCTGCTCGGCTCCGTTGGAGTGGCCGTCGAGGCCGGGCTTGCCGATGAGGACCTTGATCCTGCGTCCCAGGGCGTCGCTGACGCGGTCGACCTCTTCGCGCAGGGCTGCCAGGTCGTCGGTCGCTTCGGGGTGGCCGGCCGCCCCGCTGACGCCCGTCGGACCCCGGTATTCGCCGAATGCCTCTCGCAGGGTGGCCGCCCACTCGCCGGTGGTGACCCCGGCGCGGGCCGCCTCGATCGTCGCCGGCATGATGTTCGCCTGCTCGTCGCCGGCCACGCGGGCCAGCTCCTGCAGGGTGGAGGCGACCTCCGCCTCGTCGCGGTCGGCGCGCCAGGCCTGCACCGAGGCGATCTGCTCGGCCTCGACCGCCGGGTCGACGGTGAGGATGCCGCCGTCGGCGCCCTCGGTGAGCGGAGAAGGCTCGGTCTCGGTGAAGCGGTTGAGCCCGACGACTGTCTGTTCCCCGGTCTCGATCCTCTGCACCCGCCGGCTGTGGCTCTCGACCAGGGAGGCCTTCATGTACTCCACCGCCTCCACGGCGCCGCCCTGCTCGGCGACGACAGCCATCTCGGCCCGGGCGCCTTCCAGGAGCTCGTCGACGAGCGCGTCCATGACCTTCGAGCCTTCGAAGATGTCGGGGTAGTCGAGCAGGTCGGTCTCGTAGGCGAGGACCTGCTGGATCCTCAGCGACCACTGCTGGTCCCAGGGGCGGGGAAGGCCCATCGCCTCGTTCCACGCGGGAAGCTGGATCGCGCGGGCGCGGGCGTCGCGGCCCAGCGTCACCCCGAGGGTCTCGAGGACGATCCGCTGGACGTTGTTCTCGGGCTGCGATTCGGTGAGGCCGAGCGAGTTGACCTGGACCCCGTAGCGAAGCCGGAGCTGCTTCTCGTCGGTGACCCCGTAGCGCTCACGGCCGATCTCGGCCCAGAGCTTGGTCATCGCCCGCATCTTGGCCTGCTCCTCGATGAACTTCATGCCGGCGTTGACGAAGAAGGAGATCCGCCCGAAGACCGCGCCCATGCGGTCGGCGGGGACCCTTTCGGCTGCGGCGTCGAGGACCGCGATGGCGTTGCTCATGGCAAAGGCGATCTCCTGCACCGGCGTCGCCCCGGCCTCCTGGAGGTGGTAGCTGCAGATGTTGATCGGGTTCCACTTGGGAACCTCGTCGACGGTGTAGGCGATCATGTCGGCGATCAGCCGCAGGGAGGGACCCGGAGGGAAGGCGTAGGTCCCGCGGGCCAGGAACTCCTTGATGATGTCGTTCTGGGTGGTCCCGGCGAGGACCGACTGCTCGGCTCCCTGCTCCTCGGCGGTGACGATGTAGAGGGCGAGCAGCCAGGCGGCGGTCGCGTTGATCGTCATGGAGGTATTCATCCGGTCGAGCGGTATGCCGTCCAGGAGCCGCGCCATGTCGCCCCGGTGGGCGATCGGCACGCCGACCTTGCCGACCTCGCCGCGGGCGATCGGGTCGTCGGGGTCATAGCCGGTCTGCGTGGGCAGGTCGAAGGCGATCGACAGGCCGGTCTGGCCCTTCTCAAGGTTGGAGCGGTAAAGCTCGTTGGACTTCTCCGCCGTCGAGTGGCCGGCGTAGGTCCGGATCATCCACGGGCGGTCGGGTTCGGGCAGTCGCGGGTCCATGGGCCGATTGTAAGGTCTTGGCGGTGTCGGGAAGGTCCGGGATAGATGTCTGTCACCTCGGCAATCCGGGTGTTATCTGCTGCTACCGCCAGGACGACGTGATCGTCGATCCGGGCCCCGCCTCCAGCGTCCAGAACCTGCTGGAGGGCCTCGACGGCTTCGTTCCCCGGGCGATCCTCCTGACCCACGTCCACCTCGACCACGCCTCCGGCAGTGGCCTCCTCATGGAGCGCTGGCCGGAAACCGAGCTCTGGGTCCACGAATTGGGCGCGCCCCACATGATCGACCCCGAGCGGCTGCTGGCCAGCGCCTCCCGGCTCTACGGCGACCGGATGGAGGAGCTCTGGGGGGAGATTCTCCCGGTTGATCCCGCGAGGGTGCGGGCCCTCAAGGGAGGGGAGACCATCGGCGACTGGGAGGTCGCCTACACCCCTGGCCACGCCCGGCACCACGTCTCTTATCTCCACCGCCCGTCGATGGCCGCCTTTACCGGTGACGTCGCCGGGATGAGGATCTCCGAGGGCCCGGTGCTGCCCCCGACCCCGCCGCCGGACATCGACCTGCCCGCCTGGCGGGCCTCGATCGACGCGATCGAGGCCTGGTCGCCCGAGACGCTCGCCCTCACCCACTTCGGCGAGTTCGGCGACGCGGAGGTCCACCTCAACTCCCTGCGCCGCAACCTCGACATGGTCGAGCAGTGGGCCTCCGAGCTGAGCGTGGAGGAGTTCTCGGCCGAGATGGACGACTGGCTGCGGACCGAGACCGGCCACGGTGCCGCGGACGCCTACGCCCAGGTTATGCCGGCCGACGCCTGCTACGCGGGGCTTGAGCGTGCCCGGCTTCGGGGCGGCGCCGGCTGAGCTGCTCGGATAGCCTGTCGGCGATGTCGAAGACGGTTGAACTGCCGCGGACGGCCGGGCCTGGCTCCGGCCTCGGTGGCAGCTGGCGCGTGATCGTGCGCAACGATGACCACAACACCTTCGACCACGTCGCCTCGACGCTGGCCCGCTGCATCCCGGGCGTCAGTCTCGATGGTGGCTACACGCTGGCCGACGAGATCCATAACCGCGGGCTGGCAATCGTCTGGACCGGCCACCAGGAGGCGGCAGAGCTCTACTGGGAGCAGCTCCGGGATGCGGGCCTGACCATGGCCCCGCTCGAGCAGGCCTGAGGCCCGCTCAGGCCTGGGGTGCCGGCTCGCCCTCGGGCTCCGGCGCGTCCTGCGGCTCGGGCTCGGGCTCGCTGTCGCTCTCGTCGTCGCCGTCGACCGTGATACGGCCCTCGCCGACAATGTCGCACCACGAATAGAGAATCGGTACGGCAAACCAGCTCGAGGCGATCGTCCGGAACTCGCTCATCTCCGGGCCTTCCCACCAGGCCTCGAAGTCGAGCTTCTTCTCGAACTCGACGATCTGGAGGAACTTGTAGCGGTCGTCGCGGTAGCGGTAGACCGACCACGAGGTCGCCCCGTAGCGCATGGAGGTCCCGGTGACGTCGTGGAGGGCGCTCTCCATCCTGTCCCCCCGGAAACCGGTGGCGTACCAGGGAATGTGGACTGCCGACTTCATGCTCCGACCTCTGCGTGGATTGCGGGTGGCTCGGCGGGCGTCTCGCCGCTGCGCCCCATGTTCTCAGACTCTGCACCGACCAGCACGGAGATCTTGCCGGCGTGCTTGTTCTCGTGCATCAGCTGGTGAGCGTCGGCGACCCCCTCGAAGGGCATCGTCTTCCAGATGACCGGCTTGATCAGGCCGTCGTCTATCAGCTGGTTGGCCTTGGTGCACTCCCAGGCGTTGGCAAAGTGCGAGCCGATGATCTCCTTCTGGCGCATCCACAGGTAGCGCACGTCGAAGTCGAGCTCGTAGCCTCCGGTGGCCCCGCAGATGACGACCTTGCCGAAGGGTTTGACCGTGAAGACCGAGGTCGGGAAGGTCGGGCGGCCCACGTGCTCGAAGACGATGTTGGGTGAGTCGCCCAGGATCTCCTTGCAGCGCTTGGCGAAGGCGCGCATCTCGGCGAAGCGCTCCTTCTCCTGCTCGGGGGTCTCGTCGCCCGTGCGCATCATTCCCGCGAACTCCCGCCGGTCGATGTAGTCGGTCGCGCCGAGCTGCTTGACGAGCTCGCCCTTCTCGTCGGAGGAGACGACTCCGACGCTCTCGGCCCCGGCCGCCTTGACGAGCTGGGTGGCGAAGACGCCCAGGCCGCCCGCGGCGCCCCAGATCAGGACCCGGTCGCCGGCCTGGAGCCGGGCCCGGTTGAGGAGCATGCGGTAGGCGGTGAAGTAGGTGAGCCCGTACGAGGCCGCCTCCTCCCAGGAGAGGGCCTTGGGCTTGGGAAGCAGCTGCTGGGCCTGGACCTTGGTGAACTCGGCAAACGAGCCCCAGGTCGTCTCGTAGCCCCAGATCCGCTGGGAGGGCGCTGCCATCGGGTCGAGGCCGTGGACCTCCGGATCCTCGTAGGAGGTCTGGTTGCAGTGGATCACGACCTCGTCGCCCGGCTTCCAGCGGGTCACGCCGGGCCCGACCTTCCAGACGACCCCCGAGGCATCCGAGCCGCCGATGTGGTGGCCGTACTCGGGGTGGTCGCCGTAACCGAAGATCGACACCGGCTCCCCAAGGGCGGCCCAGACGTTGTTGAAGTTCACGCCGGCCGCCATGACCCGGACGATCACCTCGAAGGCCTCCGGCTCTGGCACCTCGATCTCTTCCACGAGGAAGGCGTCCTTCGGCTCGCCTTCCCGCTCCTGGCGGATGACCCAGGCGGCCATCGTCTCCGGGAGTTCGCCCGGCTCGGTCCTCACTTCGCTGATCTGGCTGGTGTCGACGCTCATGGGCGCCAATACTACGTTCCCGGCGCCGTGCCCGGTCATGCGGTCCGGCACCGGCCGGATAATCGCGGGCGTGGATCGCGACGCCGTGGCCAACCCGGCCGACCAGCCTGCTGCCGGGCCCCCAGATGAGGAAGGGTTCGATCGCGCCCGGGCCCTGGCCCTGAGCGACGGAATCTTTGCCTTCGCGCTGACCCTTCTGGTGCTGAGCATCTCGGTCCCGGTGCTCAAGGATGCCACCAACAGCGACCTTGCCGAGGCGCTCTCGGACCGTTCCGGGGAGCTCATCTCATGGCTGATCAGCTTCGTGGTCATCGGGATGTTCTGGATCCGGCACAACGCCTTCCTGCGGAGGGTGGTTCGCGTCAACGGGACGTTCCTGGGCATAAACCTCGTCTTCCTTGCGCTGATCGCATTCATTCCGTACCCGACCGAGCTGCTCGGCCAGTACGGGAACCCCGTGGCCCTCGGCTTCTACGCCGTGGTCGTTGCCCTCCTGATCTGCGCCAACGCGCTGGTCGCCGAGTACGCGCTGACGCACGGGCTGACCGACGACAAGGAGAGTCCGCGCAGGAGGCGCCGCAGGCTCTTCGACTCCCTGGTCCCCGCGGCGTTTTTCCTCGCGTCGGTGCCGGTCGCGTTTGCGGCAGGAACCACCTACGCCTACATCTGCTGGGTTGCCCTCTGGCCGTTCGGCGCGATCGTCGACCGCGTCCGCCCGCCGGAAACGGGCTAGGGCAGCATCAGGTCGTTCTGAGAGCTCGGTCGCTCCGGTCCGACGTAGAGGACCTCGGGGTCGATCGACTCGTCGTCGACCGTGACCGACCAGCTGGACCCCGGCTCCAGGTTGGCGCGGAGCAGGGCGTTGACACCCGGGGGAAGGGAGGCGCTCTGGCCGGCCCCGGCATCTTCCTGGCCGGCGGTGCCGGCAGGGGCGTTGGAGGCGAAGGTCACGCGCCTGCGGGTGTCGCTCTCGTTGGTGACGGCAAGGGTCACCGGGCCGCCACCGATCCTCGAAGGGGAGAGGAGGATGCCGTCGTCGGTCACCGCGGCGCTGATCAGCGCCGGGGCCGGGGGCCGCAGCTCCGAGGTCCGTTGCCCACCCCCGTCACCGCAGCCGGCGACCACGGCCGCCGAGGCGGAGATGGCCAGCAGGAGTGTCGCTTTGCGGGTCGCCATGCTCTCTTCTTGTCCAACGCCCGGGTGGGCAGTGGCGGCAGGCCGAACCTACCCGAGATTCAGAGGCCGATGCTGGAGTGCTCCGGCTCGGCTTCGCGGGAGATAGCCAGGAGGTCGGCCTGGAGCCGGTCCCACGCGTGCTGCTCGGCCTCTTCGTACTCCCCGCCGTCGAGGCCCTCGAGGTCGCTGCGGTAGCGCTCCCAGGCCGCCAGTTCGCGCGGGTCGGTGGTCGGCTGCTTCTCGATCGCTGTGCTGGACACGAAAGCTCCCCTCCTCGGTTGCGAGGAATGTACTGCCGGTGGCGGCCGAACCGTGAGCGGCGGGGCGTCAGCTGCCCGCAGCGCCCAGAATCTCGGCTTTGCCGCCGGTCCGGCCAACAGAGAGCGAGGCGCCGTCCGGGGCCTCGCGGCGCACCAGGGCGAGCGCGAGCGGACCGCGGCCGGGCGAGTCGGCGACGCTGGTGAGGGTGCCCACCGCGCGCCCGTCAAACGTGAGCTCGTCGCCGGGGGAGGCGCCGTCGTCCACCGCCAGCAGGCAGAGCCGCCGGTTGGGCCGTCCCCGGTAGTGCAGTCGCGCGATCGTCTCCTGCCCGACGTAACAGCCCTTCTCGAAGTCCACCAGCCGTCCGTTGAGGCCGGCCTCCTGGGGGATGACCGTCTCGTCCAGGTCCACTCCGCAGCGGGGGCGCCCGGTCTCGACCCGGGCCAGTTCGGCCAGCTCCATCGAGGCGGGCAACGCGCCCGCTTCTTCGAGTGCCTTCCGGACGGCGTCGCAGTCGCCGGCCTCGCAGACCACGTCGACGCCGAGGTTGGTGGCGACCAGGAGAA
>JAUMBN010000033.1:0-6084 GCA_032119675.1 Solirubrobacteraceae bacterium
GCGGCGCGGGCGGCGTCGTAGATCTTGTCGTTGACGTCGGTGATGTTCATCACCAGCGTCGTCTCAAGGCCCTCCCGCTCGAGGAAGCGCTTGAGCAGCGAGTAGACGACGAACGGGCGCGCATTGCCGATGTGTATGCGGCTGTAAACCGTGGGCCCGCAGGCGTAGATAGACGCGCGACCGGGGTCGCGGGGCTCAAGGTCGACCACCTCGCCGCTGCGGGTGTCGTGGAGGCGGATCTGGCGCACCGCGCCAATGTAGGGCAGCGGTCAGGAAGGGCGCAGCGTTGCCACCGCGATTGCCGCGGCGCCCTCGCCCCGGCCGACGGCGTCCATGCCCTCGCCGGTGGTCGCCTTGACGTTGACCTGCGAAGGCTCGAGGCCCAGCGCTGCCGCAAGGCGCTCGCGCATCTGCGCCCGGTGGCTGCCGATCTTCGGCGCCTCGAGCATCACCGTTGCGTCAACGTTCACGACGGCAAAACCCGCCTGGGCCACCAGCCGCGCGCTCTCCTCGAGGAGCGCGATCGAGTCGGCGTCCTTGAACTTCGGGTCGGTGTCCGGAAAGTGGGTGCCGATGTCGTCGAGCCCGGCGGCTCCCAGCAGGGCGTCGATCACCGCGTGGGTGAGGACGTCGGCGTCGGAATGACCCTCCAGGCCGATTTCGCTCTCGATTTCGACGCCGCCGAGCACCAGCGGCCGGCCGGCGACCAGCCGGTGCGAGTCCCATCCGATTCCCGTTCTCTGGCTCATGACTCCGGTGCCGATTCTTTCACGGAGGCTCCCTACGCCCCGGTCAGCAGCTGCGATGCGAGCGCCAGGTCTTCCGGCGTGGTGACCTTCGGGTTGGGATGCCTGGCGGGAACGACCCTCACCTTCCCCCCCGCCTGCTCGACCAGCATCGCGTCGTCGGTGGCGGCCGCCAGCGCCTCCGCAGGCGCGTCGAGTGCCCGTTCGAGTACCTCCCGCCGGAAGACCTGCGGCGTCTGTACCGCCCACAGCTCGGAGCGGTCGAGCGTCTCCACGACCGCGCGGCCGTCGGGAGCTCGCTTGACCGTGTCGCTCACCGGGGCGGCGGCAACCGCCGCGTCCCAGCCGCCGTCCTCGTCCAGGGCGCCCAGGCAGTCGGCCACCATGCCCGCGGTCAGGAGCGGGCGGGCGGCGTCATGGACCAGCACGACGGTCACTTCCGGGTCGGTCACCGCGGCGAGCGCGTTGCGGACCGACTCGGAGCGGGTCTCACCTCCCTCTGCCGCGATCACGCCATCGGGCGGCGCGGCCCCGGCCGGGAGGGCGACGACGATCTCGCCGATGCCGGGCGAGGCCCTCAGGGCCTCGATGCTCCAGCCGAGCATCGGCCTGCCGGCGACGGTGACGAACGCCTTGGGCCCCTGGGAGCCCAGGCGTTCGCCGCGCCCGGCGGCCACGACCAGCGCGACCGCTCCGCCGGGCACGCCGATGCTCCTTTACGCCTTGGCCTTCGCCTTGGCCTTGCCTGCCGCAGCCTTGCTGCCGTTGGACTTGGCCGCCGTGGCCTTCTCCTTGGGCTTGGCCGCCGGCTTCTCGGCCGACTTGGCGAGAATGCCGTCGAGGTGCTCCTCGGCCTGCTCCTCGTCCATGTCCAGCGCGTACATCAGCTCGGAAGCGAGGATTTTCTTGGTCCGGGTGTACATCTGCTTCTCGCCCGTGGAGAGGCCCTTCTCGTGCTCGCGGATGGCCAGGTTGCGGACCACCTCGCTGAGCTCGTAGATGTCGCCGGTCTTGATCTTGTCGCGGTTGTGCTTGTAGCGGCGGTTCCAGTTCTTCGGCATCTCCGAAGTGCCGGCGCGCAGGACGGCAAGGACCTTCTTGACCGTCTTCTCGTCGATCACGCGGCGAAGGCCGGCGATCGCGGCGTTCTCGGACGGGACCATGACGGTCATGTCGTTGTGGTTGATCTGGATCGTCAGGTAGACGCGCTTCTGCCCAAACATCTCACGCGACTCCTTCTTGATCACCTTCCCCGCACCGTGGTGGGGGTAGACGACGTTGTCGCCCTTCTCGAACTCGATGTGCTCCAGAACCGGGGCCGGTACCTCGGTCTCCTCGTGAATGTCTTCCTTGGTCGGTGAGATGTTGCCCTCCTTGATCACGGCGCCGCTGGCGGCGCCTTACTTCTCCAGACTCCTCGTCAGATCTGCAGGTGCCGATCGACGTAATTGATTTCCTGCAGCCGGCGAAGCCCCTCGCGGATGTCCTTCGCCCGAAGCTCGCCCACGCCGTCGATCGCCTCCAGCTCCGCGTCGCTCGCGGCGACGAGGTCGTCGAGGCCCCCGATCTCGGTCACGATGTTGCCGACGGCGATCTTCGGCAGCCTCGGGATGTAGCCGAGGATCCGGTAGCCGCGCGGCGAGACGGGGTAGTCGATGGTGTTCAGCTTGCGGTCGTAGCCGAGCAGCTCGGAGAGGCGTCCGAAGTCGAGCACGTCCTGGTGGTCCAGGCGGGCCAGCTGCTCGAGCACGAGGGCAAAGGAGTCTTCGTCGTCGTTGACGATGTAGTCGCGCACGAGGGCGATCTTGTCGGCTGCCGCGCCGAAGAGGGTCTCCTCGAGCTGCATCTCGATCAGGCGCCCCTCGGTGCCGAGCTCTACGATGTAGCGCTCGATCTCGGAGGCCATGCGCGTGACCATCTCCGAGCGCTGCAGGACGGTGAGGACGTCGTGGAGGGTCGCGCCCCCCTCGAACTCCAGGGCGGTCAGGCGGGTCGTGACCTGGTCCAGGCGCAGGCGGTACTTCTCGAGCGTGGCGAGGGCCTGGTTGGCCTTGGCCAGGACGGTCGGGATGTCCTCGAGGACGTACTTGCCACCGTCGACGTAGAGCGAGACGACCTCGCGACGCTGCGAGATGGCGATTACCAGCGAGTCGCTCTGCTTGCTGACGCGCTCGGCCGTGCGGTGGCGGGTGCCGGTCTCCAGCGAGAGGATCGTCGGGTCGGGCATCAGCTGGACGTTGGCCATCACGATCTTGGTCGCGTTGGCGTTGAGGATGATCGCCCCGTCCATTTTCGCCACCTGGTAGACGTAGGCCGGCGAGTAGTCGATGTCCAGGCGGATGCCGCCCGAGAACATGAAGCTGAGCTCCTCGGGGTCACCGACGACGATCAGGCCGCCGGTACGGGCGTTGACGATGCTGTCTACGCCTTCGCGGAGGGCGGTTCCCGGAGCGATCATCTCCAGGGCACGCACGAGGCGGGGCTCCTGGCGCCCGACCTCCTCTACTCCCTCATCTACCGACTTGGACGCCATCTAGGGGCCTATTTTAACAGGCCTTTATGGACTCCCGCGTCAGGCAATCCGGCGCTCAGGAGCGCCCCTGAGGCCGTTCTGGTGGGCCCTGAGCGCCTCCCTGAGCGTGGGCGCCGACGAAGGCGAAAGCGGCTCTCCGAGGCCGAAACGCGCCGCCTCGGCTGCCCTGCGGTCGTGGTGGGCCACCGAGCGCAGCTCCCCATTGAGCCCCAGCTCGCCGAACGCGCACGAAGGCAGCGGGCCGGCCTGGGCCTGCGGGCCGTCGGCGGCCGCCCCGGCGACGGCAAGGGCGATGGCCAGGTCGGCGCCGGGCTCGTCGATCCGCACCCCGCCGACCACGTTGACGAAGACGTCGCTGGTGGAGGTCGACACCCCGGCATGGCGCGCCAGCACGGCAAGCACGAGCGCCAGCCGGTTGCGGTCGATGCCGTTGACCACCCGCCGCGGCGGGATCACCTCGCTCGGGGAGACCAGGGCCTGGACCTCGACCAGCAGCGGCCGGCTTCCCTCCATGGCGGCGAGGATGACGCTCCCGGGAGTGCGCGTGGCCTCCTCGACGAAGCGGGCGCTGGCGTCCAGGACCTCGGCCAGGCCGCTGTCGTCCATCTCGAAGACGGCGACGTCGTTGGTCGAGCCGAAACGGTTCTTCAGCGCCCTCAGCGTCCGGTAGGTGCGCTCGCGCTCGCCGTCGAACTGCAGGACGCAGTCGACCAGGTGCTCGAGTACCCGCGGGCCGGCCAGCGAGCCCTCCTTGGTGACGTGCCCGACCAGCAGCACGGCGGTGCCGGTGCGCTTGGCGACCTCCATCAGCCGGGAGGCGACCTCCCGTACCTGGCCGACAGTGCCGGGGGCGCTGGTCAACGCCGACGAGCCGAGGGTCTGGACCGAGTCGACGACGCACAGGTCGGGACGCTCGGCCTCGATCGTGGCGAGGACCGCCTCGAGCTCCGTCTCTGCCATCACGGGAATCGCCAGCGACCCGGGCGCCGACCCGGCCTCGAGCCGTTCGGCCCGAAGGCGGATCTGGGCCGCCGATTCCTCGCCGGAGACGTAGAGCGTGTTGCGGCCCGATGCCTCGGCGAGGCCCAGCGCCATGGTGGTGAGGGTCGACTTGCCTATCCCCGGAGAGCCGCCTATCAGCACCAGCGAGCCGGGCACCACGCCGCCGCCGAGCAGCCGGTCCAGGCCGGCTATGCCGGTGGGCATCCTCGGGGTGCGGTCGGCCGAGACGTCACGGAGCCTCGTGGCCTTGCGCGCCCCTGCGCCGGACGGGGTGCCGCCGCCACGCGCCGGTGCGGCAACCCGCTCCTCGGCCAGCGTGTTCCACTCCTCGCACTCCGGGCACTGGCCGTGCCACTTGGCCGAGCTGTGCCCGCACTGCGAGCAGACGAAAGCGGTGGAACCACGGGCCATCGACCGAGACTAGATCCCGGCCCCGACGGCTTTCCCCCGCCGCGGGGTGCTCTCAGGAGTCTTCCGGGGCGTCGTCGGCGGCCGGCTCGTCGCCGTCCTCGTCGGACGGCTCGTCCTCGGGCGCGCCAACGGCTGCCGGCACCTTGGACTCGACGACGGTGAGCACGACGTCCTCCTCGGAGGCCTCGGGGGCCACGTCGACCATGACGGTCGCGCCCTCGGTGAGCTCCTCGCGCAGGACGAAGTCGGCGAGCGGGTCCTCGATGTAGCGCTGGATGGCGCGGCGCAGCGGGCGGGCGCCCATCGCCGGGTCCCAGCCCTTCTCGACCAGGAAGTCGCGCGCCTCCTCGGTGAGCTCGATCTGCAGGCCGCGCTCGGCCAGGGTCTCGCGCACGCGGAGCATCAGCAGCTCGACCACGGAGCGGATCTCGTCCCTCTGCAGCTTGTGGAAGACGATCACGTCGTCGATCCGGTTGAGGAACTCGGGTCGGAAGGACTTCTTGAGCTCGCCCATGATCCGGGACTTCATGTCCTCGTAGGTGATGCCGGTCTCGTCCTCGGTGACCGCGAAGCCCATCGGTGTGTTGTTGGCGATCTCCTGGGCGCCGATGTTCGACGTCATGATCACGAGCGCGTGACGGAAGTCGACGGTGCGCCCCTGGGAGTCGGTCAGGCGGCCGTCCTCGAGGATCTGCAGCAGGATGTTGAAGACATCCGGGTGGGCCTTCTCGATCTCGTCAAGCAGCAGGACGCAGTAAGGCTTGCGGCGCACGGCCTCGGTGAGCTGGCCGCCCTCGTCGTAACCGATGTAGCCGGGAGGCGAACCGACCAGGCGCGAGACGGCGTGCTTCTCCATGTATTCGGACATGTCGATACGGGTCATTGCGTCCTCGTCGCCGAACAGGAAGTCGGCGAGGGTGCGCGCCAGCTCGGTCTTGCCGACGCCGGAGGGGCCCAGGAAGATGAATGAGCCGGTCGGGCGCTTGGGGTCCTTGAGGCCGGCGCGCGAACGGCGGATCGCCTTCGAGATGACCTCGACGGCGGCCTCCTGGCCGATTACGCGCTTGTGGAGCTCCTCCTCCATGCGCATCAGCTTGGCCGTCTCGGCCTCGGTCAGCTTGAAGACGGGGATGCCGGTCCACATCGAGACGATGTCGGCGATCTCCTCCTCGCCGATGCTCGGGCGCGGGCCGTCGCTCTCGCCGCTGCGCCACTCGTCCTCGAGCTCGCGCTTGCGCTGGGTCAGCTTGCGCTCCTCGTCGCGAAGGCCGGCCGCCTTCTCGAACTCCTGGTTCTCGATCGCCTCTTCTTTGTCGCGGCGGGTCTGCTCGATCTCTTCCTCGAGCTCCCGGTAGACCGGCGGAGCAGTCATGTTCTTGATCCGCATGCGCG
>JAUMBN010000034.1:0-3075 GCA_032119675.1 Solirubrobacteraceae bacterium
GCGGCGCGCTGCGCTTCGCCGACGAGTCCCTCCCCGGCGGCCTCGGTGAGCGGTTCGTCATGTGCAACGGGGACGTGCTGACCGACCTGGACCTGCGCCGCCAGATAGAGCTCCACGAGGAGCTCGGGGCCGTCGCGACCCTCGGCCTTGCGCCGGTCGAGGACCCCTCGGCCTACGGGCTGGTTCGGGTGGCCGACGACCTCTCGGTGGCGGGCTTCCTGGAGAAGCCCGATCCCGAAGAGATCGACACCGACCTGATCAGCGCCGGCGCCTACGTGCTCGAGCGCAGCGTCCTCGGCCTGATCGAGCCGGGGCGCAACGTCTCCATCGAGCGGAAGGTCTGGCCCCGGCTGGTCGGAGAGGGGCTTTTCGGCATCGCCGACCGCGACGCTTACTGGCTGGATATCGGCACCCCCGAGCGGTACCTCCAGGCGACCGCAGACATTCTCTCCGGCCGGGCCCGGACCTCGGTGGCCCAGGCTCTCGACGGGAATGGCCTCTCCGTTGCCCCCGGGGCGCGCGTCGAAGGGGAGCTGGTCGGCCCGGCGATGGTGGGGGAGGGGGCCGTAATCGCGACGGGAGCCACCGTCGGACCCGGTTCGGTGGTGGGCCCCGGCGCGCAGGTGGGCCCGGGCGCCCGAGTGGTGCGGTCGGTCGTGCTCGACGACGCCCGGGTCGGCAAAGGCGCCCTGCTGGAGGATGCGATCCTCGCACCGGAGGCGCAGGTCGGCGCCGGCAGCGAGGTGACAGAGATGTCGGTGGTCGGCCCCCGGGCCAGCGTGGGGGCGGAAAACCGCCTGCGCCACGGTGTCAGGCTCTTCCCGGACGCCGCGCTCGGCGACCGGGCCGTCGCTTTCTGAGCCGGTCCGTCAGACTCCCGGGCAGGAGAGATGCCCGAGAGCGAGCCCACAGCGAGCCTTGACGCCGAAGCGGTGGCCGCGGCCGACCCGAGCGGCCAGGTCTTCGACGTGCTCGCGCTGCCCGAGCAGCTCCGCGACGCGCTATTCAAGGCCGAGTCGGCCGAGCTGCCCGAGACCGACAGCCCCGGCGGCCTCGTCGTCGCCGGCATGGGCGGCTCCGGGATCGGCGGGCGCCTGGCGCGGGCGATCCTCGGCGACGAGGCCTCGCGCCCGGTGCTCAGCTCGTCGGAGTACATGCTCCCCCCGTGGACGACCGCAGATACGACCGTGCTCCTGGCCAGCTACTCGGGGGAGACCGAAGAGACCCTCGCCTGCTACGAGGCGGCAGGGATTATCGGTGCCCCGCGCGTGGTGGTCACCTCGGGCGGGACGCTCGCCGAGGCGGCCCGGGCCGACGGGGTACCGGTGATCCCGGTGGCCGGGGGTCTCCAGCCCCGCGCCGCCGTCGCCTACATGACCGTCGCCGCGCTGGAGACCGCGGCCGCCTGCGGGGCCGGGCCGCGAATGACGGCGGAGATAGATGTCGCCGCCGAGGGGCTCGAGCAGCTCGCCGGGGCCTGGGGGCCGGAGTCGCCCGAGGACTCCGAGGCCAAGACGCTGGCCCGGGAGCTGGCGGGAACCGTTCCGGTGATTGCCGGCTCGGGGCTCACCGCGCCGATCGCCGGCCGCTGGAAGACCCAGGTCAACGAGAACTCCAAGCAGCCCGCGTTCGCCTCGGCCCTTCCCGAACTCGACCACAACGAGATACTCGGCTGGGCGCGCTCTCCGGTGTACGGGCCGTTCAGCGCGATCTTTCTCTACGACAGCGACGACACCCCCCGGATCTCCCGGCGGATCGAGCTGACCCGGGAGCTGATCGCCGGCGGCGCGAGCGGCACCCACCTGATCCCGACCCAGGGGGCGAATGCGGTTGAGCGCCTCTTCTCGCTCGTGCTGCTCGGCGACCTGGTCTCCGTCTACCTGGCGGTGCTCAACGGCGTCGACCCCCTGGACATCGGCGCGATCTCCGATCTCAAGGAGAGGCTCAGCGCCCCGGAATAGAGGCTTGGGACCGCTTTCGGCGGAAACCTTGACACACCTTTGGTAAGGTTTGGGCCATATGGACGCCCTCACCATCCATGAGGCGGCGGAGACGAGCGGCTGGACGCCGCGGATGCTCCGCTACATCGAGCGGATCGGGCTGATCGAGCCCGCCCGCTCGGGCTCCGGCTACCGCATGTACGGGCCGGGAGAGCTTCAGCGGCTGCGGACCCTCCGCGAGCTGCTGGCCGAGCACGACCTCGGCCTCGGTGACGTCGCGTTCGCCTTGCGGATGCGCCAGGACGGCGCGATGCAGGGGGATGTCGACGCCTGGCTCGAAGCCGAGCCAAGGCGCCCGGAGACCGTCACCGCCGAGGACTGGCTGCGATGGGAGCAGGAGAAGCATGCCCGGATCCTCGAAGCCGTAAACGCAAACCCGAAGATGGAGACCACAGCCTGATGACCACCACCGCCGTTCTTTCCCCCACCGACTACAAGGTCGCCGACCTCGGCCTCGCCGAGTTCGGGCGTAAGGAGATCCGCCTGGCCGAGCACGAGATGCCGGGCCTGATGAAGACCCGCGAGGAGTTCGCCGCCGCCCAGCCGCTCAAGGGCGCCCGGATCACCGGCTCCCTGCACATGACCGTCCAGACCGCCGTGCTGATCGAGACGCTCGTCGCGCTGGGCGCCGAGGTCCGCTGGGCGAGCTGCAACATCTTCTCGACCCAGGACCACGCCGCCGCTGCCGTCGTGGTCGGCCCCGAGGGCACTCCCGATGAGCCCCGCGGAGTGCCGGTATTCGCCTGGAAGGGCGAGACGCTCGAGGAGTACTGGTGGTGCACCGAGCAGGCTGTCAACTGGCCCGACGGTGGCCCGAACATGATCCTCGACGACGGCGGCGACGCCACGATGCTCATCCACAAGGGCGTCGAGTTCGAGAAGGCCGGCGCCGTCCCCAACCCGGACGACGCCGAGTCCGAGGAGTTCCAGGTCTTCCTGGCGCTCCTGCAGAGCTCGGTCGCCGAGCACCCGGACCGCTACACGAAGATGGCCGAGGGGATCCAGGGCGTCACCGAGGAGACCACCACCGGCGTCCTGCGCCTGACCCAGATGGCCGAGAACGGCGACCTGCTCT
>JAUMBN010000035.1:0-4387 GCA_032119675.1 Solirubrobacteraceae bacterium
AGGTGCCGGTCGAAAGATCCGCGAAGACGTACTCGCCGGTGGAGTCCGTCGTGGCGATCTCGCCGGGGCTGTCGACCTTGCCGTCCTTGTCCTTGTCGAGCCAGACCTTCCAGCCCTCAACCGGGGGCTCTCCCGAGTCCCATTTGCCGTTGGCGTTCCGGTCGTTGAACTTGAAGCCGCTGGCGGTGCAGGAGCGCACCGCGATCGGCACCGGTTCGACGTAGTCCTGGAGGGCCGAGCTCTGTGAGATCGAGGAGCGCCCGTGGGCCCAGATCGAGCCGAAGGAGAAGCACGGATTCTCCTGGTACTGGGTGAAGACCGACGGGAGGTCGATGGCTGCCTCTCCGAAGAGCCCGCCGCAGATCCAGTTCTGTGCCGAGCCGCACGAGAGCCCGGACTCCATCTCGGAGGGAATGGCGCCGCTCTCGTTGTTGGGGAGGCCGGCCGGGGGCGAGGGCAGCTCGGGAGAGATGGCGTTGGAGAGCGCGCTGTTTACCGCGCCCTGGACGTTCACGCCGTCCTGGAGCGCTGCGTCCGGGAGTTCGGTGAGGGCTCCCGTGCGGGCGCATCCGCTGGCCGGGTCGGAGGTGGAGCTGGTCCACTCCTGCAACGTCAGGTAGATCTGGGTCGCGTCGTTGTTGGCAACGTTGTAGGTGATGAGCAGGTCACCGGTGGTACGGCAGGGGATCTTCGTCCCGGCCGCGTTGGTCCACAGCTTCGGCTTCTGGTTTAGCTCGAAGGCCAGGAAGGCGTTGCCGCCGTTGGCCGCGCGCCGGAACGAGAGCTGCAGGAGCTTGCCGGGGTCGCTCTTGAAGAGGTCCCAGGCGACGCGGAAGTTCGCCTTTAGGGGCGTTGATTCTGAGGGGTCGGAGAAGGTCCACCTGTCGGGGGTGTCCTCGCTGGAGCCGCCGCCGAATTCGCGGTCGGGGTTGGAGGGGTCGACGAGAGTTTTGAGGTCCGGGTCGTTCTTGAAGTCTTTCCAGTCGAGCCTGGTGGTGGCGTTGGCCGGCGTCTGGTTCCCGTCGCCTCCCTGGAAGGAGGACCCTGGCAGGGGAGATGCGCTCGGGAAGAGCTGCACGGTCGCCTGTGCGGGGCCGGCGGCGAGCACCAGGGCAACCGGAATCGCGCATGCGGTTGCCAGGGCGGCCTTGATCGTGCGGTTGGCGGTGCTGTGCATCGTTCCTCCTGAAAGCTCTTTGCGTACAGGGGCCACGGTGCCAGCGCGGTGCTCGTTTCCTGCCAGCGTTTTCTGCTAGAGACCGGCAGCGCACTGCGGGTCGCCGCTCGGCCCTATTCCTCCGCTCAGGCGTGGCGGACTACGGAGCGGGCCATCGCGAGGTGGCGGAAGTAGTGGCAGCACGATTCACGCCGCCGAGGTAAGTTCGCACTATGGCTTCAGAAAATCACGAGAATGGAACGGCCGAAAAGGCCGGGGGGATCGGCATGGGGCTGATGGTCCCGGCAACCTTCGTCGTCGCCTGGATCCTCGCCCTCACCGGCACCGAAGCGCCAGGGTCGGTGGCCGGCGAGGCGGGCGACGTCAACTCCCTGCGCTGGATGCTCTTCTTCACCGGGATCATCTTCCTTGTTTCCGCCTTCATGCATTCGGTGCTGGCGAAGAAGACCGCCGCGTCGATCGGCTGGACGACCAACGGGTTTCAGTATGAGATTGCCTTCGCGTCGCTGGGCCTGGGCCTGGCCTGCCTCTACGCCGGCCAGAATGGCAAGGAGGCGTGGATCGCCGTCGCCCTGCCCACCTTCACCTTCCTCTTCCTGGCCGGCGTCAACCACTTGATCGAGATTGTGCGCGAGAAGAACTACGCACCCAATAACACCCTGATCCTGATCTGGGACTTCGGGATGCCGATCTCGATCGTCGCGCTGCTCTTCGCCACCGGCGCTGTCTGAGCGCCCGGCCCGGCCGGGTGAACCTGACTAGTTGCGCTTGTAGGTCCTCAGTTCCTTGAACTTGAAGGTGACCTTGATCGTCGAGGTCTGGTTCACGGTCCAGAGCTTCGGGGCCTCGTCGTTGCGCAGGAGGATGGTCTTGGAGGAGCGGGTGTAGTCGGCCTTCCTGATGAAGGAGGGCTCCTTCTTCCCGCAAAGCGAACGCTTGTAGACAAACCGCCTCCCCCCAAGAGGGCTCCTGGCAATCGTGCCGCAGGAGGCACGCTGGCGGTCGGAGAGCCGGGTAAAGCCCAGCAGGCGGTTGGTGTCTATCTCGATCGCCTGATCGCCCTCCGGATTGCTGGTGGCCGGGAAGCCCGAACCCCACTGCCAGACGGCGCCGCTCTGTGGGCAGTACCAGTTCCTGTCGGGGTCGGAGAACGGGTCGGCTGGGTCCCACTGGTCGTCGAGCCTGAGCCTGGCCTTGCGCCCCGAGAACTCAACCTGCGGTCTCAGGGTGACGCTCCCGCCCGCCTGGCCGCAGACCTTCCGCGGCGGGTCGCTGTTGCACTCGGGGCAGATGATCGGCTCGGGGCAGCTCGCGCCCGGCAGGCTCTGGTCGTCCCTGTCGGAGGAAAGGTCGTAGCTGGCCCGCCCGGTCGATTCGTCGCCGCCGATGTTGTTGAAGACTGCCTCGGCGTTGGTGGGATCCGGGCGCCAGCTGCGCCCGACGCGCCTTACCTCAAGGTCCCCGGTCCCGGCAGCAACCGTGGCCCGGATCTTCTGCTGGCCGCGCCCCACCGAACGGTTGCACTCCTCCTGAACGTCGAAGTTCCACTCGGCGTCGTCGGCGAGCTCGTAGCTGACGTCGAACCTCATGACCCAGAGTTCGCCCTTCTTGCTGGCGGCGTGGGCGCTGGCCGTGAAAGCTGCGGCCAGGGCCAGCGCGGCGGTAGCCGCGAGCACGACGGCCAGAATACGGCGTCCTGGGCCATGAATTGAGCGGGGGAAGCCAGGGAACAGCATTCGCGTAAATTAGCCGATCCCCCGGCTCCCCGCGAAGCTTGCAAATAGCTAATTTGACACCCTGTCAAGTCAGGTCCATAATGGCCCAAGCGCACGCCACTTCGAGGAGAGCAGATTCGATGTCGACCGAGCCCAAGACCACGCCGATCACCGAGATCCTTGCCTTCACGGAGGACTCCTGGGAGGACGGCCCGCCCAACGAGCTCTTCGCCCGCATGCGCGGCGAGTGCCCGGTCCACTGGTCGCCGGAGATGCCGGACTTCCCGGAGGAGGCCGGCTACTGGTCGGTCACCACCTACGACGACATCCACGACGTAAGCCGCGACTGGGAGACCTACTCCTCCGAGATCGGCGGCATAACGGCGATCACCGACGGGGTACTGCCGCTCGAGCTCAGCCAGGCGATGTTCATCGGCATGGACCCGCCCAAGCACGACCGGCTCAAGGCGCTCTTCCAGCGCGGCTTCACCCCCAAGCGGATCGCCGAGCACGGCGACGAGATCCGCGAGGTCACGCGCAACGTCCTCGACCGGCTCGACGGAGTGGAGGAGTGCGACCTGGTCGACGCCGTGGCCCAGCCGGTCGTCTCGCGGGTGATCTGCCGCTTCATGGGCCTGCCGCCCGAGGACGACCAGATGTGGGCCGAGCTGATGAACAGCGTGATGACCGCCGGCGACGAGACCGTCAACCCGGATGGGCCGGAGATCGTCCAGGAGAAGATCATCCCCGAGATCTTCCAGCGCTGCCAGGCGCTGATCGAGGACCGCCGCGCCAACCCGACCGACGACCTGACCAGCGTCCTGGTCCACGCCGAGATCGACGGCGAGAAGCTCGAGGACCACGAGATCGTCATGGGCTTCTTCCTGCTGATGGCCGCCGGGAACGACTCGACCAAGGCGACCTACTGCAGCGCGATGCGGGCGATCCTCGAGGATCCCGAGCAGCGCCAGCTGCTGCTCGACGACCCGGAGCTGGTGCCCATGGCTGTGGAGGAGGCGCTGCGGATGTTTCCCGCCTTCGCCCACTTCCGCCGCACCGCGACCGAGGACACGGTGCTCAACGGGACCGAGATCAAGAAGGGCGACAAGGTCGTCATGTGGTACGTCAGCTCCAACCGCGACGAGTCGAAGTTCGAGGATCCCGACACCTTCGACCTGCGCCGGGAGCCCAACGACCACCAGGCGTTCGGGGGCGGCGGCCGCCACTACTGCCTGGGTACCGCGCTGGCCCGCCTCGAGCTGAAGACCCTGATCGAGGAATCGCTGCGCTACTACCCGGAGATGGAGATCGCCGCCGAGCCGAAGTACATCGTCTCCGGCTTCGTCAACCAGCTGCGCACCCTGCCGGTGCGGCTGGGCCCCAAGGCGACCTGAGCACCGGCCGGCCCGGGCCGGGCGGCGGCTCCGTAATTACCCGAAGGCGGCCCTGTGGGCAGCTGCGGGATTGTTCGCCTGCTGTCACGAAATCCTCTGTC
>JAUMBN010000036.1:0-3328 GCA_032119675.1 Solirubrobacteraceae bacterium
CATCCCGGTCTCCGGCTGAGCGACTAGCCGGGGCGCCATCTCGTAGGGTCGCGGCGTGCTCAGCCATAACCAGCCGCACGGCCCGGCTCCCGAGACCGGGGGCAAGCCGGTCAACGTCGCCCTCGCGACGGTCGCCGCGATGGGCGCGATCTTCGTTGGCCTGGGCCTGGCGCGCTTTGCCTTCGGGCCGCTCCAGCCTGCGCTGGTAATCGACGGATGGTTCAGCGGCAGCACCTCCTCCCTGCTGACCGCGGCCAACCTCGCCGGTTACCTGTTCGGCGCGCTCGCCGGCGCGCGGCTGGCCCGCCGCTTCCCGGCCACGACGGTGCTGCGGGTGATGATGGTGCTCACCGCGCTCTCGTTCTTTGCCTGCTCGAGCGAGTCGTTCCCGTTCGCGTGGTTCTTCTCCTGGCGGGTGCTCTCGGGGTTCACCGGCGGCGTGCTGATGGCGCTCGCCGGGCCGACGGTGCTGGTGTACGTGGCCGAGAAGCGCCGGCCGGCGATCGGACAGGCGCTGCTCTACGGAATCACCATCGGGATCATCTTCGCCGGGGCGCTGATGCCGGTCCTGCTCGCCGACAGCGTGGAGCTGGCGTGGATCGTGCTCGGGGCGCTGGCCCTGCTGACCACCGCGCTCACCTGGCGGCTCTGGCCGCCGGCTCCTGCCGCCGCGCCGCCCGCCCCGGCCGGGGAGAAGCCGCCTGAGGGCAGGCTGCTGCCGCTCCAGTACGGCCTGGTCTCGATCGGCGTGGTGCCGCAGATGGTCTTCCTGGTGGACTACATCGCCCGCGACGTGGGGCTCGGGGTGACCGACGCATCGCACTACCTGCTGGTCTACGGCCTGGGCTCGCTGACCGGACCGGTGATCTACACCTTCGTCACCGGGCGGATAGGGCTTCGGGCGACGCTGAGGGCCGGAATCGTCGTGCAGCTGCTCTCCTGCGTGCTGCTGCTGGCCGGGGAATCGACCGCGTTCCTGGCGGCGGCGAGCTTCCTTGCCGGTGTGGGGATGCCCGGGCTGGTGGCCGCCTTCCTGCTGCGCAGCCAGCAGCTATCCGGCGGCAACGTCGATGCCCACCGGGCACTCTGGGGCGCAACGACCGCGGCCTTCGCGGTGGGGCAGGCGATCGCCGCCTTCGGCACCTCCTACCTGCTCGACCAGTTCGGCGAGGGAGGGATCGGCTATCCGCTGCTGTTCGCCGCCGGCGCCGCCTGCCTCGCAGCGGCGTTCGCGCTGGACTTTGCGATGCGGCGCTAAGGCCATGGAGACCGCGGCTCAGGCTACGGGCAGCCTCACGCCTGATCCTGCGAAGCTGATGCCCATGCCGCCCGAGCCACGCCTCGTTCCCCGCTTCGCCGCCGAGCCGCCGCACGAACACGCACCGACCGGGCGCTGGGCCGAGCAGCTGCGCGAAGCCTTCCTCGCCGCGTGCGCCGAGGCCGACCTCGACGAGGGCCAGGAGCTGGGCGAGGTCGGAGAGATCGCCTGGTTTCCCGACCGCACCTGGGGCGGGCGCTCGTACCTGCCGGCCACCGCACCGACCTCCACCGGCCTTGAGGTCTTCGGCTACCTGGCCTGGGAGCAGCCCGAGGAGGGCGAGCCGCAGGTCGACGAGTGGCGCGCGAGCGCGACCGCCGAGACGGCAGACGGCAACCCCGACTGGCAGGTCGATCTATGCGAGGAGGTCGTCGGCAGCTGGCGCGGGGAGACCGGCAAGGAGGCCAAGATGACCCTCGTTTGGGGGCGGCCGCTGGTGCGCGGCGCGGCGATAGCCACCGGCGAGCTGGCCGGACTCTGCGTGGACCAGTGCGAGCTCAGCGAAGAGGGGCTATTCACCCTCCTGGCACCCGACGATTACCGCGGCGACACGCTGGAGATCGGGTGCTTTGACGCCCGCGGCCGCGAGGTCGCCCGCGAGTCGCTCTACGAGGACGAGTAGCGCTCGCCTCTGGCGCCCGCGGCGCCTAGACTCGCTGCCACCCGCCCCGATAGCTCAGCTGGATAGAGCGACTCCCTCCTAAGGAGTAGGCCCCTGGTTCGAATCCAGGTCGGGGCATGAGAGAGCCCGGCGGGCGAGGGCCGGGAGGGGACTCAGTCGCGGTCGGGACGGTCCGGGTAGACGTCGTCGATGGTGGCCAGCGGGAAGTACGGGGCACCGGCCGCAGCCTCGATCGCCTCGCCGCCACCGGCCAGCCGGTCGAGCACGCTGACGACGCCGACTACCTCGTGGCCGCCTTCGAGGATCGCCTCGATCGCCCGCACCGTCGAGCCGCCCGTGGTAACGACATCCTCCACCACCAGGCACCTCTCGCCCGGTTCGAGCAGCGGGCCCTCGATCCGGCGGGAGAGGCCGTGCTGCTTGGCTTCCTTGCGCACGAAGAACGCCTTCACGTCGGCGCCAGCCGCGAGTGCCGAGCAGGCCACCGGGTCGGCGCCCATGGTCATCCCGCCGACCGCGGTGGCGCCGAGCTCGGCTGCCTTGGCCGCGACGAGCTCCCCGAGCGCGGCGAACCCGGCCGGAAGCATGATCGCCCGCTTGGAGTCGACGTAGTACTGGGCGACGGCCCCGCTGGTCAGCGTCACCTCGCCGATGATCAGCGCGTGCTCGCGCAGCTCGGCGATCAGGCTCTCGCGCGCGTCCATTCCGGCAGTTCTACTAGTAGTAGACGTCGACCGGCGTGCCAATTCGGATCCAGTTGTAGATCGAGAGCGCCTCGGCCGGCGAGACCCGCAGGCAGCCGTGGCTGGCGGGGTAGATCGGGACGCTCGCAAAACCGTGGATCGCATAGCCGCGGATGAAGTAGCTCGAGTGGATCATCCCCTTGGCGTTGGTGCCCGGGTCCTTGCGGTAGACGCGGAAGCTGCCGCGAATGGTGGGGGTGGCCGGGGCGCCGGTGCTGGTCGGGTAGATCCGGATCGCCTTGCCGCGGCTTATCAGGGCCATCACCTGCCTGGAGAGCGAGGCCTCGATGTGGCGGCCGTGGCTGGGGAAGCGCACCCGGAAGGTGCCGGCTCCCCGGGCGAGCTTCTCGAAGACGGTGCTGGAAGCCTCGTAGGTGCGCTGCATCCCGGTCACCTTGCGGAAGGCCATGACGGCGCGGGCGGTGCGCGCGTCGTAAAGGCCCCTGCGACCGACGACATAGCCCTTCCTGGCCAGCCGGTACTGCAGAACCCGCACGGCCAGGCCGCGCGAGCCCAGCTTCGCCCGGGCGGCCACCACACGGAACTTCCTGGTGTCCGACTTCTCCCCGGCCATCTCGGCGGTCTGCTCGTGGGTGGCCTGGACGGCGGTGGTGCCGTGGCCGGTGGCCTTCAGCTGGAGCGAGA
>JAUMBN010000037.1:0-5530 GCA_032119675.1 Solirubrobacteraceae bacterium
GCAGTTCTACGCCCGGCTGCTCGAGCTGCTGGAGATCCCGGCCGACGAGATGCCCCAGTTCGAGACCGAGCGCTGGCCTGAGTTCAAGGAGCGCCTGGCGGAGATCTTCCGCTCGAAGAGCCGCGAGGAGTGGGCGGCGATCCTCGAGCCCGAGGAGGCCTGCGCCACGGCGATCTACGGGCTGGGCGAAGCGGCAGGGCACCCGCACATGAAGGCACGTGGCACCTTCACCGAGATCGACGGGATCACCCAGCCGGCCGCCGCCCCGCGGTTCGACCGCACGCCCCCGCAGGCCCGGCCGCCGGTGCCGGAGGCAGAGCTCGACTCCGTGCTCGAAGAGTGGGGCCTCGACGCTTCCGAGCGCGCCGCACTCACCGGCGACTAGGCAGCGGCAATCCGGGCCAGGAGCTGGTCGCCCCCGACCTGGCTGCCCTCGGAGACGATCTCCTCGATTACGCCGTCGATGTCGGCGAGGATCTCATGCTCCATCTTCATCGCCTCCATTACCACGAGCCGCTGGCCGGTGGTGACTCTCTCCCCTGCCGTCGCCTCGACGGCGATCACCTTTCCGTGCATCGGTGCCAGCAGCACGCCCTCGCCCCCGGCATCGCCGGCGCCGGGCGGCAGTGCGGTCAGGTCAACCATCTCGAGGTCGAAACCCGGAAAGGCGGCCAGCACCCGGCCGCGGGAAGGCTCGATGCACCGCACCGGGATCTCCACGTCGTCGACGACCGGCGCCGGGGCGTCGAGGAGAACCCGGTGCTCGGCATCGCCGACGGTCACCGAGAGCGTGCCGCCATGGTCGACGATCCGTACCTCATGCTCCTCCCCGGCCACCGCGACGCGCATCGCCGAGGTGAGCGCGCCGCCCGAAGACCAGCCCTCCAGCCCCGGCGCCACCGAAGCGGCTTCGCAGAGCCTCTCGCGGTAGAGCCAGCCAATGACCGCGGCCATGTCGGCGCTCGTCGGCGCCGGTGACTCGGGCAGCTCGTCCAGGAAGGCGGTGGTTGCGCCACCCTCGGCGAAGAGAGGTGCACGGAGGATCGCGGTGAGGAGCGGGCGGTTGGTGATCGTGCCGAGCGCCGAGGTCTCCTCGAGGCCACGGATCAGCAGGGAGCGGGCCTGGTCGCGATCGCTGCCCCACGCGATCACCTTGGCGACCATCGGATCGTAGAACGGGGTGATCTCGCTGCCGGTGCGGATGCCGGTGTCGACGCGCAGCGCGCCGAGCTCCGGCGTCTCCCAGAGTTCGACGGTGCCGGTCGCCGGGAGGTAGTCGTTCTCCGGGTCCTCGGCGTAGAGGCGGGCCTCGATCGCGTGCCCGTTTATCTCCACATCGTCCTGGACGACCGTGAGCGGTTCGCCGGCGGCGATACGCAGCTGCCACTCGACGAGGTCCATCCCGGTGACCAGCTCGGTGACCGGGTGCTCGACCTGGAGCCGGGTGTTCATCTCCAGGAAGTAGAAGTTCCCGTCGGCGTCCAGCAGGAATTCGATCGTGCCGGCGCCCTCGTAGCCGACCGCCTCGGCGGCGGCCACGCCGGCGGCGCCCATCTTCGCCCGCAGCTCCTCGCCGACCGCCGGGCTCGGGGCCTCCTCGATCACCTTCTGGTGGCGGCGCTGGACCGAGCAGTCGCGCTCGCCGAGGTGGATCGTGTGGCCGGCCCGGTCGGCGAGGACCTGGATCTCCACGTGGCGCGGCGCGACCACCGCCCGCTCGAGCAGCAGCGTGTCGTCCCCGAAGGCACCGGCCGCCTCGCGACGCGCCGACTCGATTGCCGAGGGGAGCGAGGCCTCGTCCTCGACGAGGCGCATCCCCTTGCCGCCGCCGCCGGCGGCTGCCTTGACCATCAGCGGGAAGCCGACCTCCTTCGCCTTCTGTACCAGGAGCGCGTCGTCCTGCTCCTCGCCGCTGTAGCCGGGAACGGTCGGAACGCCCGACTTCTCCATCAGCCGCTTGGCCGCCGCCTTGTCCCCCATCGCGGCGATCGCCTCCGGCGACGGCCCGACGAACACGATGCCGGAGTCGGCGCAGGCCCGCGCGAAGTCGGCGTTCTCGGACAGGAAGCCGTAGCCGGGATGGATCGCCCCGGCGCCGGTCTTCTTCGCAGCCTCGATGATCTTCTCGCCCACCAGGTAGGAGTCGGCCGCCGGAGCCGGGCCGATCTCGACCGCCAGGTCGGCGGCCGCCACGTGCGGGGCGTCGGCGTCGGCCTCGGAGTAGACCGCCACGGTGCGCAGCCCCATCTCCCGGGCGCTGCGAATCACCCGGCAGGCGATCTCACCGCGGTTGGCCACCAGGACGGTGTCAAAACTGCCGGCCATCAGATCCGGCCAACGCCGAAGGAGACGGGGTTGACCTTGCGGTTGTCGCCCTCCTCGGCCATCGCGAGCCCGAAGCCCAGGACGCGGCGGCTGTCGCGCGGGTCGATCATCCCGTCGTCCATCTGGCGGCCCGAGGTGACGAAGGCCGACTCCTGGGCGGAGTAGAGGTCCACGATCTGCCCGGCGAAGGCCTCCATCTGCTCCTCGTCGACCGGCTCGCCCTTGCGCGCCGCCCGCTCCTCGGCGACCACCCGCATCGTGCCGGCGGCCTGCTCCCCGCCCATCACGCCGGCGCGGGCGTTGGGCCATGTGAGCACCAGGCGCGGGTCGTAGCCGACCCCGCACATCCCGTAGTTGCCGGCGCCGAAGCTTGCTCCGATCATCAGCGTGAAGCGCGGAACGTCGGCGTTGGAGACCGCCTGGATCATCTTCGAGCCGTTTTTGATCATCCCGCCGCGCTCGGCATCGATGCCGACCATGTAGCCGTTGATGTTCTGGAGGAAGACCAGCGGCGTTCCCAGCTGGGTGCAGCGCTGGATGAAGTGGGTCGCCTTGCCCGAGCCGGCGTTGTCGAGTACGCCGTTGTTGGCGATGAAGCCGACCGGGTGCCCCATCACCGAGGCCTCCACGCAGACGGTCATCGGGCCGTAGTCGGGCTTGAAGTCCAGGAAGTCCGAGCCGTCGGCCAGCCGGGCGATCACCTCGCGGGCGTCGTAGGGCTGGCGCGGATCGACCGGCACCACGCCGGCCAGCTCGTCGGGGTCGTAGAGCGGGTCTTCGAAGCCGGCCCGCGGCTGCGCCCCCGGGTCCCAGTGCATCCGGGCCACCGCCTCGCGGCAGATCCGCAGGGCGTCGGCGTCGTCCTCGGCGACGTAGTCGACCAGGCCGGAGACGGTGGAGTGCATCTCCACCCCGCCGAGCTCCTCGGCGTCGGCGACCTCTCCCGTCGCCGCCTTGAGCAGCGGCGGGCCGGCCAGGAAGGCGCGGCCGTTGCCCCTGACGCCGATGATGATGTCCGACATGCCGGGGTAATAGGCCCCGCCCGCGGTGCCCGAGCCGTGCAGAACGGTGATTACCGGCACGCCGGCAGCGCTGATCTTGGCCTGGTTGTAGAAGGTGCGGCCGGCGAGGCCCCACATCTCCACCCGGTAGGTGAGGAGGTTTGCCCCGGCCGACTCGACGAGGAAGATGATCGGCATCTTGTTTTCGAGGGCGAGGTCCTCGCAGCGGATCGTCTTCCAGCCGCCGGGGGTGGTCATGGCGCCGGCATCGATGCCGCTGTCGTTGGCGACGATGATGCAGCGCGTTCCCGAGACGTAGCCGATCACCGAGATCACGCCGCCGCCGGGCAGGCTCCCCTCCTCGTTCGGGTCGTAGCCGGCGATGTTCTGGATCTCGAGGACTGGCGCGCCAGGGTCAAGCAGGTGGGCAATCCGCTCGCGCGGCAGCAGCTGGCCGCGCTCGTGGAAGCGGTCGGCGCGCGAGTTGGAGCGCTCAACGGCACGGCTCTCCACCTCCCGCATCTCGGCGACCAGCTCCAGCATCTCCTCCCGGTTCTTCCTGAAGGAATCCGAAGCGGGATCCACCTTCGACTTGAAAACGGTCATGATGCGGCGCAGATCCTATTGGCGCGCAGGCAAATGGAGGCAATCCGGTGACCGCACCCGTCCGCTACGAGACCGCCGACCACATAGCCACGATCACCCTCGACGACCCGGAGCGGCGCAACGCGCTCTCGGCGGAGATGCTCGAGGGACTCGCCGACGCGATCGAGCGGGCCGCCCAGGACGACGACGTGCGCTGCGTGGTGCTGGCCTCCAGCCACGAGAGCGTCTGGTGCGCCGGCGCCGACCTGAGCGGCTTCAAGGCGGAGACCTCGCTGATCGAGAAGCACGAAAACTCCGCGGGCTTCATGAACCTCTTCCAGGCGCTCAGCGACTTCCCCAAGCCGACTCTCGGGAAGATCAACGGCCACGCCCTGGCCGGCGGAATGGGGCTGGCCCTCTGCTGCGACCTGCTCGTCGCCTCCGAGGAGGCGACCTTTGGCACGCCCGAGATCAACGTCGGGGCCTTCCCCTTCATGATCATGGCCGTCATCTACCGCAACCTCCCGCGCAAGAAGGCCAACGAGCTGCTCCTGCTCGGCGACCGCATCACGGCACAGGAGGCCCTCGAGATGGACCTCGTAAACCGGGTGGTGCCGGCCGGCGAACTCGACGGCTTCGTCGCCGACTGGGCGGCAAAGCTGGCCGCCAAGTCGCCGCTGATCATGGGCCTGGGCAAGGAGGCGATGGCCCGCCAGCGCGACCTGGATCTCGAGGACGCGCTCGACTACCTGCGCGCCCAGCTGAGCCTCGCCCAGAGCACGGAGGACATCGTCGAGGGCGTGACCGCCTTCTTCGAAAAGCGCGACCCGGTCTGGAAGAACCGGTGAAGACGCAGGTCACGCTCGGCGCCTGGGCCGGGATGTGGGGCGACTCCCCGCAGATAATCCGCCAGCTGCTGGACGGCTCGCAGCCCGACTACCTGGTCAGCGACTACCTGGCCGAGATCACGATGGCGCTCCTGGCCCGTGGCCGGGCCAAGGATCCGGAGGGCGGCGGCTTCATCCCCGACGCCGTTGAGGTTATGACGCCGGTGCTGCCGGAGATCGCCGAACGGGGGATCAGGGTGGTCACGAACGCGGGCGGCCTAAACCCGGCGGCGCTGGCGCGTGCGCTCGAGCAGGTGATCGCCGAAGCGGGGCTGGAGCTGAAGGTGGCGTATGTCGAGGGAGACGACCAGTCGATGCGGCTCGAGGAGATCCGCTCGGCCGGCACGACCGACATGTTCACCGGCGAGGAGCTGCCCGAGCACCCTCTCTCCATGAACGCCTACATCGGCGCGCTCCCGGTCGCCGCCGCGCTCGACGAGGGCGCCGACATCGTCGTCACCGGCCGCTGCGCCGACTCGGCGGCGATGCTCGGGCCGCTGATCCACGAGTTCGACTGGAAGGACAACGACTACGACCTCCTTTCGGCCGGGTCGCTGGTCGGCCACCTGCTCGAATGCGGCGCCCAGGGCGTCGGCGGACTCTTCACCGACTGGGCCGACGTGCCCGGCTGGGACAACATCGGCTACCCGGTGGCCGAGTGCCGGCCCGACGGCAGCGCGATCATCACCAAGCCCGAGGGCACCGGCGGCCTCGTGGTGCCGGGCTCGGTCG
>JAUMBN010000038.1:0-2790 GCA_032119675.1 Solirubrobacteraceae bacterium
CGACCGGAGCGAAGGCCTCGTTGATCTCGACGAAGTCGATGTCGGCCATCGTCATCGAGTTGCGGCTGAGCAGCTTCTCGGTGGCCGGGATCGGCCCCTCGAGCATCTTCACCGGGTCGCAGCCGACGGTGGTCTGGTCGACGATCACCGCGCGGGGCGTAAGGCCGAGCTCATCGGCCTTCTCGCGGGTCATCAGCAGCACCGCGGCGGCACCGTCGGAGATCTGCGAGGCGTTGCCCGCGGTGATCTTGCCGTCCGGCTTGAATGCGGGCTGAAGCTCGCTGAGCTTCTCCAGCGTCGTCTCGGGGCGGATGCCCTGATCGGTGACGATCTTCTCGCCGTCGATGTCCATGACGACCATCTCGCGCTCGAACTTGCCCTCCTCGGTGGCCTTGTGGGCCAGCTGGTGGGAGCGCAGCGCGAGCTCGTCGAGCTCGGAGCGGGGGATCTCCCACTGGTCGGCGATCATCTCGGCGCCGAGGCCCTGGCCGACGATGTTGTGCTTCTCCATCAGCTTGGGCGTGAAGGCGCCGCCGTACTCCTGCTGGATCTTCATTCCGTCACCGAACGGGTTGTGGCCCATGTGCTCGACGCCGGAGCCGATGACGACGTCATGGACGCCGGAGGCGACGAGGGCGGCGCCGTAGTTGGTGGCCTGCTGGGCCGAGCCGCACTGGGTATCGACGGTCGTCGCGGCCGCCTCGATCGGCAGGCCCTCCTGGAGCCAGGCGTTGCGGCCGATGTTGAAGGCCTGCTCGCCGTACTGCTGCACGCACCCGGCGATGACGGTCTCCACCTCGCCGGCGTCGATGCCGCTGCGCTCGATGACCTCCGTGTAGCAGGCGCCGAGAAGGTCGTTGGGATGGGTGTCCTTGTAATAACCCTTCTCGCGGTGCCCGCGCCCGACGGGAGTGCGGACTGCTTCGACGATTACGACTTCGCGGCCATTCTTCATTGGAGGTCTGCCCCTTCGTTCGATTGGACCTGAGGGCAGGTTACCCGCTCACCTGAGCGCGCGGTCAGCCGCCCGCAACTGCCGTCGTATAGCCTCCGGCGCCATGCCTGACGAGAAGATCGCCGTAATCGGTTCCGGAGCCATCGCCTGCGGCGTGGCCGCAGTGGCCACGAAGACCGGGAACGTGAAGCTCCTGGCCCGCAGTGATGAATCGGCCGAGCGCGCCCGCGGGACGGTGGCCAAGAACATCGAGCGGATGGGCGAAGAGGCCGGCCCCGGGGAGGTGACCGTCACCACCGACCCCGCCGACCTGGCCGGCTCCACCTACTTCATCGAGGCGGTGGCCGAGGACGCCGGCGTCAAGGCCGGCGTCTTCGAGCAGGTCCTCCCCCAGGTCGGCGATGACGCGATCCTCGCCACCACCACCTCTTCGCTCTCGGTCGGCGAACTGGCCACGGCCAGCGGCATTCCCGAGCGCTTCGCCGGCCTCCACGTCTTCAACCCGGTGCCCCGGATGGCCCTCGTCGAGCTGGCTTTCCCCGAGGCGGCCAGCGAGGAGACCCGCGAGCGCTCTGCTGCGCTCTGCGAGGCCCTGGGCAAGACCGCCGTCCTGGTTCCCGACCTGCCCGGGTTCGTGGTCAACCGGCTGCTCTTCGACTACCTCTTCACCGCGGTCGAGTACATGGACCAGACCGGCATGGAGCCCGAGGCGATCGACGAGGCGATGAAGCTCGGCGCCGGCCACCCGATGGGCCCGATGGCCCTGCTGGACTTCGTCGGACTGGACGTATCGGCGGCGATCGGCGAGCAGATCGGCTGTCCGCCCCCGCAGACGGTCAAGGACCTGATCGCCGAAGGCAAGCTCGGCCGCAAGAGCGGCGCCGGTTTCTACACCTACTGAGCCGGTACGCAGGCGCTCCACGGGCGCTTACAGGTTTGTCACAGAACCTTTAGGGAGCCTTCAGCCTCGCCGACCAATATGGCTATTGCGAACTTCGGTTCGCATGTGCACCTCCTCCCAGAACGCACCGACCGGCCCGCCCAGTGCGGGTCGGTTCAGTTCTGGGGAGACTCTTCGTGTCCTGAGCCTGCGGCGCCGGGCGCCAGCGGCCGGATGCGCACCGCGGTCACGCGGTTCTCGCGCACCGAGTCGACCCGCAGCGAGTAGCCGTCGATGTTGATCACGTCGCCGCGCTGGGGAAGCCGTCCCAGCTCGGAGAAGACGAGCCCACCGACCGAGTTGTAGGCCTCGTTGTCGTCGGGAAGCTCGATGCCGTAGTCGGGCAGGTCGGAGAGGGCGACGTGGCCGCGCACGTACCACTCGCCGGTGGCCAGGCGGCGGATCGCGCCAGCGGCCGGGTCGGTCTCGTCGTCGATCTCCCCCACCACCTCCTCCACAACGTCCTCGACGGTCACCACGCCGGTCGGGCGGCCGTACTCGTCGACGATGACCGCGAGCGTCGTGCGCTCGTGCTGAAGGTCGGCGAGGAGATCGTCCAGCGGCTTGGTCTCAGGGAGGATCAGCGCCGGCTTCACCAGGCCCTTCAGGTCGGCCTGCGGCCCGCGCTGCATGTACTGGCGGATCAGCGAGTTGGCGTGAACGGTGCCCAGGACGTTGTCGGGGTTGTCTTCCTCCAGGACGACGAGCCTTGTGTGGCCGGAATCGACGCAGCGCCGCAGCGCGCTCTCCACATCATCGGTGTCTACGACCGTCACCACGGCGGGGATCGGGGTCATCACCTGGCGGGCCTCCTGCTCGTGGAGGTGGAAGACGCCCTCGAGCATGTCGGCCTCGTTCTCGTCGAGGGTGCCGCCGGTCTCGGCCTGGGTGATCA
>JAUMBN010000039.1:0-5603 GCA_032119675.1 Solirubrobacteraceae bacterium
ATTCCGTCACCGTCCCTGCAGGACTCGAACAGCGTGTCGTCCGGAAGGTCGACGAGGGGTATTCCCGCGTCAGCGAGCAGGGCGGGGCCCATGTTCGGGTAATCCAGCGAAGACGATGGCCTGCAGTTCAGGACCGCCGCCGCCCCGGCGGTGATGAGGTCCTCGGCGGAAACACGGTCCAGGTCGGCATGGTCGATCAGTGCCACCTCCCCAGGCTGCAGACGCTTGACGAGGTGCTTGGTGCGCCTACCAGCCCGCAGGGGGCCGCTCACGGGCGCGCGTGACGCGCTGGAAGCTGTGCTGAGGGCCATGGCCGCCCGAGTCTAGGCAGCGTTTGCCCGAAGCGGGACGGCGCCATTGCGCAGCCTCCGCGCGTGCTCGACTGCTGCCGGGTCCCCGGCCTCTGCGCCAAGCATTCTTACGAGTTCGGCTACCGCTTCCTCTTCGCCGAGCCTGCGGACCTCTGTACGCGACTGGCCATCGCGACTTGCCTTCTCGATCGAGAAATGCCGGGAGGCCAGCGAGGCGACCTGCGGGAGGTGGGTAATGCAGATGACCTGGCGCCCGCCGGACAGGGACTGGAGCTGCTCCCCGACTGCGTTTGCAGTCTTGCCCCCGATGCCGGCGTCCACCTCGTCGAAGACGAGTGCTGCCCTGGAGCCGTCGCTCGCGAGGCCCAGCAGCGCGAGCATCACGCGGGAAAGCTCGCCTCCCGAAGCGATCTCCCGCAAGGGCCCGCAGGGTACGCCCGGGTTGGGAGCAACAAAGAACTCGGCGGCGTCCGCGCCCGTCGGACCTGGCTCGCGGCCAGCGAGCCGGACCTCGAAGCGGGCATCGGCCATCGCCAGCCCATTGAGCCTCTCCTCGACCAGTTCGGAGAGCTTAGGCCCGGCCTTCTTTCGTGCGGTGCGCAGCGCCTTCGCCGCTGCCTCTCTGACCGCGAGTGCTTCCTCGAGCTCCGCGCTGATTCCGGCGATCGCCTCGGAGGAGCCGGCCAGCAGCTCCCGCCGCTCCCTTGCCGCCGCCGCGTACTCCATGACGGCCTCGATCGAACCTCCGTGCTTTCGCTTTAGGCGGTCCCAGCCGGCGAGACGCGACTCGAGCGCCTCCAGCTCACCGGGGTGGGCCTCAAGCGAGTCGGCGTAGGCGCGAACCTCGGCTGCTATGTCCGAGGTCTCAAGCGCGGCGGCCGAAAGGCGCCCGGCAGCCCCGGCAAGCTCGTCCGAAGCCCCTCCAACTCCCTCGAGGGCCTCCTCGCCGGCGGCGAGCCTGCCCGCGACGCCGTCGCCGTCGTCCGGCTCGAGCGCGGCGAGGACCGCTGCGCAGGCGGTTCTTAGCTCCTCGAGGTTGGCCAGGCGCCCTCGGGTGGCGAGCAGCTCCTGCTCGGCCTCCGGGTCCGGGGCGGCAGCTTCTATCTCGGCGAGCTCGTATTCGAGAATGTCCAGCTCCCGCTCGCGGTTGCCCTCCAGTTCCTCGAGGCCGTTGAGCCGGGCCTGCGCTTCAAGGACCCGGGCGTGGGCGGAGGCACAGGCTTCGAGCCGCGTCTGCTGGCCGTCGCCGCAGAAACGGTCGAGGATCTCGAGCTGCGAGGAGGAGACGGTCAGCTTGCGGTGCTCGTGCTGGCCGTAGAAGGAGAGCAGACGGCCGCAGGCTTCGCGAAGCTCGCCGACCGTGGTCGTCCGCCCGTTGACCAGCGCCCGCGTGCGCCCGCCGGCCAGGACCCGCCGGGCCAGGACCAGTTCCTCCTCTCCCTCTCCGAGCAGCTCGCCGGCAGCCTCCCTCGCTGCCTCGTCGATTTCGAAGACTCCCTCGACGTAGGCCTCCTTTGCGCCCGGGCGGACGATCCCGCTCCTGGGCCGGCCGCCGAGGAGCAGGTCCAGCGCATGCGCGAGGACGGTCTTCCCCGCCCCGGTCTCCCCTGTCAGGACGTTGAGGCCTGGACCAAAGTCCAGTTCGGCTTCTTCGATCAGGAGGAGGTTGCGTACGCGGAGCTCGGCGAGCACCTGCCGAGTCAACCAGCGGCCGGGGACGGATCGCAGCCTTTGTTGCGAACTGCCGGCATGGCGTTGCGAAGGCGCAGGAAAGAGAGCTACGAGGAGGCCAGGCGCCCGAACGTATCCCTGAGGCGCCGGTAGAAACTGGAATGGGCCGGTAGCGCCAGGACCCCCTTGTCGAGGGCAAAGCCGGCGGTGATCTCCCCACCGGGCTCCACCTCGGCCACGGGACGACCGTCGACCGAAAGCTCCACCGGATCGGCCGACCGGTTGCGAATCCTGAGCTCGTCGTCCGGGGCAACCACCAGCGCCCTTGCGGTGAGCGAGTGCGGCGCGATGAACGACACGACAAAGCCCTCGACGCCCCAGGCCATCACCGGGCCGCCGTTGGCGAGGTTGTAGCCGGTCGACCCGGCCGGGGTCGCGACGACGATCCCGTCAGAACGAACACGACCTACCTCCTCGCCGGAGACCGAATAGGCAAGTTCGGCGACACGATCGCCGGCACGCCGGGTCAGCGCCACGTCGTTGAACGCGAAGAGCTCCCCGTCGGAGGTCTTCACGGAGATCGCGGGCATCGACAGCCGCTCGAAACTCCCGGCGAGCGCGTCCCTGAAGCAATCGGGAACCTCCTCCCTGCCGGACGCGGCCAGGAATCCGATCTCGCCGAAGTTCACGCCGTATACCGGCGTCGGCGTTCCGGCGAATTCGCGGAGCGCCCGCAGCACAGTCCCGTCACCGCCGAGCGCGACGGCCAGGGAGGAATCCCGGTCGATCGTGGCGTCCAGCTCGACGCCGTCGCTGCCGGCGAGCGTCGGGTGCTTACGGGTCTCCTCCGGACCCAGGCGCACCACCAGGCCTTCGGAAGAGGCGGCGGCGCAGAGGTGTCTCAGGGCATCGTCGGTCTCACCCGGCCGGGCGTGGGTGAAGACCGTGACCGGGGCCCCGGGATCCGCCATCAGAGATCCACCCCCTGCAGTGCGCCATCCAGGTCGTCGAGCGCGCCCTCTCTCCCGGCCTCGGCCAGGTGGACGAAGGTCTCACGGTTCCCCTTGGGACCGGGAAGCCGGGAGGAGGCGAAGCCCAGAACGGTCGCTCCGCATCGGTCACGGGCAAACTCCGCGACCCCAAGGACCGCCTCCGCGCGCTCGTCGCGATCCCTGACCACGCCCCCGCGACCGACCCTGCCCTTCCCGAGCTCGAACTGCGGCTTGACCATCACCAGCGCGTCATAGCGGTCAGCTGCGCTCCCCAGGACTGCCGGCAGGAGCTTGGTGAGTGAGATGAACGAACAGTCGGCGACGACCAGCTCGGGCCGAAACGGAAGGTCCCCGGGCTTCAGGTGGCGGGCGTTGGTTCGCTCGATGACCTGGACGCGCGGGTCCTCACGGAGCTCCCACGCGAGCTCGCCGTAGCTCACGTCAACCGCCGCGACCTCCTGTGCGCCCGCCTTAAGGAGGCAGTCGGTGAATCCTCCGGTGGACGCACCCACGTCCAGGCAGCGGCGCCCGGCGGGATCCAGCCCGGTCTGCGCAAGGGCCGCTTCGAGCTTCTGGCCGCCCCGGGAGACATAGCGCGGACGCTCGGCGACCTCGAGGTTCAGGTCCTCGCGGACCAGCTGGCCCGGCTTGGCGGCCGGCGCGCCTTCGATCCGAACCTCTCCGGCCATGACGGCGGCCGCAGCCTTCGTCCTGCTCGGAAACAGGCCGCGGTCGGCGAGGAGGCTGTCGAGACGTACGCGCCCGGTCATCTACGACTGACGTTAGTGGCGCTGCGGCCTGCGCCCGGAATAGCGCCTGCCGGTTGTATGCATACTGTCACACAAGCTATGTGACAGCACTCACACTCTTCTGGCCCGCGAAGCCTCATAGTTGAGTCCGTCGCAGCCAGAGCAACTTCGGCGGCGACCAAAGCTGGACCCACATAAGAAGTATCTCTCCTCCCCGAAACGGCTCGCCTAACCGGCGGGCCGTTTCTCTTTCTGCAGCTGGTGGCCCGCCACGCAGGCTGCTGCGGTGGCTCAGGTCCCGGCCGGTATCTCGACCTCGACGTCGAGCGCCGAGGCAATACGCCGGGCCACCTGGCCACCGGTCAGGCCGTTCTCCTCCTGGAGCAGGGCCGGCTTCCCGTGGGTAACGAACCGGTCCGGCAGCCCGATCCTGAGGATCCTGGGCGGCTGCAGTCCGGAGTCGTTGAAGTGCTCGAGAACGGCACTACCGAACCCGCCCTGCAGGGCACCGTCCTCGATCGTCACGAGCAGTTCGTGTTCGGCCGCAAGCTGGCCCAACAGGGCCGCGTCCAGAGGCTTGGCAAAGCGGGCGTCGGCGACCGTCACGTCGAGGCCGGCCCGGGCAAGGATCTCCGCAGCCTCGTTTGCCTTGGCGACCCCGAGGCCGTAGCCGAGCAGTGCCGCGCGCTTGCCCTCCCGGAGAATTTCCCCTGTTCCCCTCTCGAGGACCTGCGGCTCCCGGGGAAGCTCCACGCCGATGCCTTCCCCACGGGGGTAGCGCAGGCCAACCGGGCCTTCCTCCCAGGCAATCGCCGTGTGCAGCATGTTCACCAGCATCGCCTCGTCCCGGGGCGCCATGAGGGTCATGTTGGGCAGCGGGCGCAGGTAAGAGATGTCGAAAGCCCCGTGGTGTGTCGGACCGTCGTCTCCAACGAGACCCGCCCGGTCCATCGCAAAGACGACGGGCAGCGACTGGAGCGCGACGTCATGGACTATCTGATCGAAGGCGCGCTGCAGGAACGTTGAGTAGATGGCGCACACCGGCCGCACACCCTCAAGCGCGAGCCCGGAGGCAAAGAGGACCGCCTGCTGCTCGGCGATGCCAACGTCGAAATAATGGTCGGGCTCAGCCTCCTGGAGGATGTTGAGCCCGGTCCCCGAGTTCATCGCCGCGGTGATGCCCACGACCCGCCGGTTGGCACGCACCTCCCGCACCATCGACTCTCCGAAGACTTCCGTGTAGGTGGGGACCGGCGGGTTGGCCTGCGCTGCCGCGGCCTTGACGACGGGGCTTCCGTCGGCGATTGAGCCGGGCTTGGCCGCATGCCACTTCTCCATCCCCTCAAGGCCCCCCTCCTCGGCTGGGGCGAAGCCCTTGCCCTTTACCGTGGCGACGTGGACGACAACCGGGCGCTCGGCAGCGAACGCATCGGTCAGGGCTTGCCGCAGCGCGCCCACGTCGTGGCCGTCGATCACGCCCATGTAAGCCCAGTCCAGCTCCTCCCAGAAAAGCCCCGGCGCCCAGAACGCCTTGATCGACTCCTTGAACTGCGGTCCCAGCCGTTCGAACCGGGATCCGATCCCTCCCGGCAGCTGCGAGAGGCGCCCCTCGACGCCCTCGCGTGCGTGCCAGAAGCGCGGGTTGAGGCGGACGCGGTTGAAGTAGCGCGAGAGCGCCCCGACGTTCGGGGCGATCGACATCCCGTTGTCGTTGAGGACTACGACCATGGGGGTGCCCAGCCCCCCGGCCTGATGGATCGCCTCGAAGGCGACGCCGCCGGTCATCGCACCGTCGCCGATAACTGCGGCCACCCGCCCCGCGTCGGGATGGCCCAGCACGCGCATCCCCTCCTTCAGGCCGACGCCGTAGCCGATGGAGG
>JAUMBN010000040.1:0-3463 GCA_032119675.1 Solirubrobacteraceae bacterium
ATCTCGCTTCTCCGAGGCAGGACCGGGATGAGGACCGTCGAACCGGCCCTCACGACCGGGATACTGCTGGTCATTCTCTATGCGCTATCCGACCGCCTGCTGCCGGGGGTCGTCGACCAGGATGCGAGCCGCTCGGCCGCCGGGCGCCTCGAACAGCCCCTCACCTACTGGAATGCGATGGGCGCGCTGGCTGCCGTGGGCCTCGTACTGGCCCTCAGGGTGGCCGGTGACGGCACCCGCGAGAGGTGGCTGGCCCTCACGGCCGCCGCGACAGCGGTCCCGCTCGCCGTCGGCGTCTACCTGAGCTTCTCGCGGGGAGCGCTCCTCGCGCTCCTGCTGGGGGTCCTCGTGCTCGTCGTCGCGTCGGGCGACCGCACACAGCTGCGTGTGGTCGGGTCGAGCGTTGCGGCCGGCGTCCTGGCGTGTGTGGCGGCCGGCCTTCTCCCGGCGGTCCGGGCGCTGGAGGGCGGCGCGTCTGCCCGCGAAGGCCAGGGTGCACTCATGCTGGTCATTCTCGTGGCCCTTGCTGCCGGCTCCGCTCTCGCTGCGGGGCGCCTGCGGTCGGCGCCGGCGCACGGCAGCTTCCGCCTGCCGGCCCTGGTCGCAGCCGGCCTTGCGGTGATCCTCGTGGGCGGCTTCCTCGTCGTGGCCTCCGGAAGCGGCACTACAGACGGCCAGCCGAGGGTCGGGGCCGATACCCGTCGGCTGGCGTCGTTCGAGAGCAACCGCTACGAGTACTGGAAGGTTGCCGGCGAGATGCTTGTCGGACGACCGCTCCTCGGCGAGGGGTCGGGCTCGTTCCGGGTCGTCTGGCGGCAGGAACGCAAGATCGACGATCCCGCCCTGGACGCGCACTCGATCGTGGTGGAGACCGGGGCCGAGCTCGGGCTCCTGGGGCTCCTGGCCCTGCTGGCCTTTGCCGGCGGCTCGGGCTGGGCGGCCGTGAGCCTGGTCAGGCGCAGGCGGGCGGAGGCCGTCGGGGCGGCCGCCGCGCTCTCCGCGCTGGCGCTCCATAGCGCCGTCGACTGGGACTGGGAGATGCCGGCGCTTGCGCTGGTGGGAGTGCTGCTGGTCGCCGCCGTTGCGGCGGCACTGGACGAGGCTCAGGAGGCCTGAGCCGATCCGGGCGGCCGATCGGGGTCTACAGCGACCACGACGGCAAAGCCGTTGCCAACCTTCCGATCGGGGTCCTCGGTGGTCACCACATCAAGCCCGACCTCCCGGCAGAGAGCGACGAACCCGGCGCAGTCCCAGACCGACCAGTGCCGGTCTTCATCGGATGCAAAGCCCTCCTCGTGGCGGCGCATCAGCTCGTCGACGGATGTCAGGGGCCTCCCTGAGTCGAAGGTTCTCTCGTGGTGGGGGACGACGATGAAGATGTACTTCGTAGCCACGCGCTCCCACTCGAGCAGCGCGCCCACGGGGTCGGGGAAGTGCTCGATTACATGGGAGGCCAGCACGAAGTCGGTCGACTTGTCAGGAAGGGGCAGCAGGTCGCCCTCGGCGACCAGGTCGACGGTCGCCACCTCGCCGGCGAGCCGCAGCTGTTCCTCTTCGTAGCTCCGGTGTGGAACAGGCGACCTGTCGACGTTGATTGCGTCGACCGGGTAGCGGTTGTGGGCCGCCGCGCCGATCTCGATACCCCTCAGGCCGTCCAGGTATCGGGTGGCGAGTTCGTAGCTGCCGGGGCCGCCGACAACAGCGCCAACCTTCCCGGGAAGCCGTCGGCCGAGCCTTGCGCGCAGTGAGGCCACGCGATCGTTCTAGCAGCGCCCGTAGGCTTCCGCGGGTGGCTGCGACACGCAGAAACGCACTGGCGAGCATCGCGACGGCGGTGGCGGGCATCGCCGTCGCGCTGGTCGGTACGCCCCTGATCATCGACCATGTTGGAAAGTCGGGGTACGGGGTGTGGGCGATCTCGATGGCGGCGGTGATCTATCTCGGCATCGTCGAGGCGGGTTTCGCCCCGGTGGTCCAGAGGCGGGTTGCCTCCGCCCTGGGTGCCGGTGACGAGGAAGGGGTGGTTCGCGTCTTCTGGTCGACCGTCTTCTTCTACCTGGCTCTCGGCGCCCTCGCCGCTGCGCTCGTATACCTGCTCGCTCCGGTGGTCGTTCCGGTCTTCGGGTTCCCCCCTTCGCTCGAAGACCAGTCGGTGGCGCTCTTCAGGCTCGTCGCGCTGGCGATCCCGCTCGGGCTGCTCATGGCCGCTCTCACCAACGCGTTGCAGGGGGCCGAGCGCTTCCAGGCGGTTGCCGTGACCGCTGTCTGCGGGGCGGTCGCCTACCTTGGCGCGCTCGTCGCGCTGATTCAGGGCGACGCCAGCCTGAGCGAGCTCGGCTGGGCGGTTATCGCCCAGCTGGTGGTCCTGATACTGCTCAGGGGAGCCCTCGTCCTCGGCGTAGCGCTTACCCGGCCACGGCTGGTTTCGCGCGACGAGGCGCGAGAGATGGCATCGATGTCCGCACGCCTCCAGGTGTCGGTCGCTTCGTTGATCGTCAACGGGCAGAGCGATCGCGTGGTTGCCGGCCTGGTCTCCCCGGCTGCGACGGTCGCGCAGGTGAGCGTCGCGGCCCAGGTCGCGGAGGCCGGACGCCTCGTGGCTGCGGCGCCGCTCGTTCCGGCGGCAAACCGTTTCGCGGCGCTTGACGGCGCCGGGGACCGAAGCGCGCTTGGGCGCCTGTTCACCAGGAGCGACCGGCTCTGGTCGTCTGCGGTCACCGGTGCGGTGGCGATCGGGGCGCTCTGCGCCGTTCCCCTGGTCGAGGCATGGCTTGGTACCGGCTTCCGCGAGGCGGGAGTCTTTGCCGCGGTACTGGTGGTCGCCTATGGGGCGAGCATCGCCTTCGGGGTGCGCACGGCGCTCCTGCGGGCCATAGGCAGGCCGGGCCTCGAGTCAAGGACAGGCCTTCTGCTGATGGCGCTCAACCTCGCGTTCACCGTTCCGCTCGCCCTGGCTTTCCAGGCCCCGGGGGTGGTGGCGGGGACGCTTCTCGCCTACCTGGCCGGCTCGGCGTGGTTTGCCTCGCGGTTTCGCCGGGTTGCCCCGGAATTTGAGCCGGCAGCCCTTGCCGTTGTGGCGGCACCGCTCGCCTGGGGCATCGCCTTCGGCGCGCTTGCCTGCGCGTGGAGCTTCGCCGCGGTGGCCCTGGTGCCTGCCGGGTGGGCGCTGATACCCGTCGCAGCCGGGATGACCGCAGCCGCGAGCGGCTTTCTGCGCTTCGGGCTCGGTACCGGCCCGAGGGCGCTGTTCAGGAGCCTGGGCGGGGAGTGAGGATCACCCAGTCCTCGAAGCGGGCCGTCTCGCGATAGGCCGAGTCGACGTATCGGTCGAGAATCCTCACACCGCTGGAACGGCCGGCCCGGTTCGGCTCTGGTGCCGCGGTCCGGGGCGAGTCCCAGCGCACGATTACCGGGGGGCGCGAGGAGCGCAGGTCGGCGACGATCTCCTCCTGCACCGGCGCAG
>JAUMBN010000041.1:0-5136 GCA_032119675.1 Solirubrobacteraceae bacterium
CGATCGCGGCGATCAGCGCCTTGGCCTCGACCGGCAGCAGGCGGGCGGGGCGGTCGAAGTTGTCGGCGTAGGGCTCGGGGTCGACCTCGATCGTGCCGTCGTCGAGGATCTCGGCGTAGAGGACGTAGGAGCCGCCGCCGAAGTTGACGACGTTCAGGACCTGGATGTCCTCCTCGAGCTCGGGGAGGGTTATCTGGACGCGGTCACAGACCTCCTCGGTGGAGAGGCGCTCGCCGACCCGCCCGGCGGTGATGAGGATCGAGGCGAGGGTGACCAGGCGGGCGAAGCGTTCGGGGCGGATAGCCGCCTCCCTGCGGCCGCGCGGCTCCTCCTCTTCCTCCTCCTCCTCGGTCGTGGTACTGGGCAGCGCCTCGGCGAGGCTGGGCTCGCCGTCATGGCGCTCGACGATCAGGGCGATCCGCTCCTTCGTCTCGTCGATCAGCTCGGGCGGCCCGGCGATCCTGGCGTGCTCGCCGAGGCTGAAGACGAACGAGATCAGCTGGCGCGGGGAGGAGTAGGGGGTGGTGAAGACGACGTCGCCGTCGACCTTCTCGATCTCGCCGTAGCGGCCGAAGTTGCGCTCGACCTGCCAGGCGATCCGCTCGGAGACGAGAATGTCGGCGACGCCCTGCTCCTCGCCGAACTGCCAGTCGGCGCGGCTGGCGTACTCGCGCGGGTCGAACTCCTCCGGGCGCTTGAAGTCGTGCTCGGCCTTGGTCGCGTAGGCGACCTTGCCCTGGATCCGCGAGAGGCGGAAGACGCGGATCGCCTCGCGCTCGTGGGAGAAGCCCAGGAGGTAGAACTGGCCGCCGCGGAAGAGCAGGTGGTACGGGTCGACCTTCCGCGGGCCGATCTCGTCGCGCTCCATCGTGAAGTAGTCGAAGGTGACCGTCTTCTGGCGGAAGATCGCGGTCTCGATCTTGGCCAGGCGCTGGGAGAGCTCATGGCCACCCGCCGAGGCGGTGATCCCGAGGGCCAGCGAGTTCTGCTCGGGGCCGTCGAGCGGGCTGGGACGCCCCCAGGTGATCTGCTGGAGGGCCAGGCGCAGCGGCTCGGCGTAGGCGAACTCGCCGTCGAGGAGGCTGAGGGCGACCTGGAGGGCGGCGAGCTCGTTGTCGGTGAACTCGATCGCCGGCAGGTGGAAGTTCTCGGGCCGCAGCGAGTAGTTCTCCTGCTCGGCGGCGCCGTCGGCGGGGCGGTCGACGGTGAGCTGAATGCCGAGCGAGTCGAGTTCGGCGCGGTCGGCGTAGAAGCGCCGGGCGAAGGCGTCCTCGTTCATGCCGCTGTAGCCCTCTACGTCGCGCCGGATCTCCAGGGCGGTGACCGGACGGCGCTCGGCCATGAGGTACGAGATGAGGGAGAGCTGACGGATCAGCTTTTCGGTGTCCTTCGCCATTGGCCGGTCACCATATTCGCAGCCTGGCCAAGGCCGGAGCGGAGGTCGGGGTCCGGTTTCGGACTTTGCGGGTTTTCAGGCTGCGGCCCGGCGCGGCTCGTCGCCGCCCGAGGGGCCAAACCAGGCCCCGCCGCCCAGTGCGCGGTCGAAGCCCGACCAGCTCGCGCCCGGTGCCAGCTCACGCTCGAGGCGGTCGAAGCTGCCCAGCCGGCCACCGAGGTTGTCGATCATGTGGACCAGGGTCGCCTCGCGGGTCTGCGGGACGACCGGGCTCCCGTGCTCAAGCGATCCGTGGTGGCTGAGGATGATGTGGGAGATCGCCTGGGCCAGGCCGGTCGGGAAGCCGTCGATCCCCTCCATCGCCTGGCGGACGATGGAGTAGCCGAGGGGAATCTCGCCCTGAAGGCGGCCGGCGTCGGAGAGGTCGATCACACCGTCTCTCTCCTCGTAGGCCTCGGTCTTGCCGATGTCGTGGAGGATCGCGCCGGTCACCGCGATGTCGCGGTCGATCCCGGGGAAGGTGGAGCTGGCGGCGCTGACCGCCTCGGCGACGGTGAGCGAGTGCTCGAGCAGGCCGCCGGGGTAGGCCTGGTGAATGAACTTGGCCGCCGGCGCCTCACGGAAGCGCTCCCAGCGGCTGCCCTGCGGCCCGATCAGGCTGTCCAGGAGCTGCTGGAGGCTCGGGTCCTGGACGGTGGCCAGCAGCGAGCGCAGGTCGGACTCCATCGTCTCCGCGTCGCGGGGCGGCCCGACGCTCAGCTCCGACTCGTCGTAGCTGCCCTCGTCGGCCTCCCGCACCCCGTAGAGGCGCAGCTGCGGGCCGAAGCGGTCGTGGACCTCGTACTTCGCTCGCACGTGAACAGGGGTGCCGGGGCGGCAGAGCCCGGAGTGGGTGTCGACGTCGTCCCAGACCATCGCGGCCAGGGCACCGCTGCGGTCCCCGAGGCTGAGCTTCAGGAACGGCTCGCCGTTGGCCTTCTCGCGCCTCTCAGCCGACTTGACCAGCAGGACCTGGTCAAGCTCGTCCCCTTCGCCGAAATCGCTGAGCAGCACCGGCGAAAAGTTAGGGACGGTTTCGGACGACTGACGGGCCTTGTTCATGCCGGTAGGGTTGGCCGCCGTGGGAGGCAACTGACAACCGGCGATGGACCGCACGGCGATCATCACGGGAGGAACCGGGGGCCTGGGCGCCACCGTCACGACGCGTTTCCTGGACGACGGCTGGCGCGTGGTGGTGCCGTGGGTCGCCGAGGCCGAGCTCGAGAGGGTTCAGGAGCGCGACGGCCTCGAGCTCATCCAGGCCGACCTGCTCGACGAGGCCTCGGTGCAGGAGGTGGCCGCGCTGGCCGGCGCCGGCACCCGCGCGGTGGCGAACCTCGTCGGCGGCTTTCATGCCGGGGAGCGGATCCACGAGACGCCGCTGGAGGCGCTCGAGAAGCAGCTTCGCCTCAATCTCTTCACCGGCTGGCTGGTTACCTCGGCCGCGCTGCCGGCGATGCTCGCCGCCGGGGAGGGTTCGATCGTCTGCGTCGCCGCGCGCGCCGCGCTGCAGCCGTTCAGCGGTGGCGCCCCGTACACGATCGCCAAGCAGGCGGTACTCGCCTTCGTCGATGCGCTCGACGTCGAGTACTCCGCAGACGGGATCCGCGCCAACGCGATCCTGCCGTCGGTGATCGACACGCCCGGCAACCGGGCCGCCCAGCCCGACGCCGACCGATCCGACTGGGTCACCCCCGACCAGCTTGCTTCGACCATCTCCTTCCTCTGTTCACCCGGGTCGGTCGCGACCAGCGGCGCCCACGTTCCCGTCTACGGAAAGGCCTGACATGCCCCTGTTCCGCCGTTCGAATTCCACCCCCGCCGGTGCGCCGGCCCGTGGCGCCGGCCTTCGTGGCGGCGTCGATCTCGGCGGCACCAAGATCCAGGCGCTGATCGTCGACGCCGGCAGCCAGGTCCTCGGGCGGGCGCGGGCCGCCACCCCCCACGAGGGCGGGCCGCCCGCGGTGATCGAGGCGATCACGGCAACGGTCTCCGAGGCGCTCGGCGACGCCGGGGTCGAGAGCACGCAGCTGAGCGGGATCGGGATCGGCTCGCCGGGGAGCGTGGACCACTCGACCGGCACCGTGGCCAACGCCAGCAACCTTCCCGACTGGATCGAGCCCTTCCCGATGGGCCCGGAGATCTCCGCTCGCTTCGGCGGCCTGCCGGTGCTGCTGGGCAACGACGTCGACGTGGCGGTCAACGCCGAGTTCCAGCTCGGCGCCGGGCGCCCTTACCCGTCGCTGCTCGGGGTCTGGTGGGGAACCGGCGTCGGCGGCGGCGTGATCCTCAACGGCATGAACTGGACCGGCCGCGGCTTCGCCGGCGAGTTTGGCCACGAGGTGATCGAGCGCGGCGGCGCGCGCTGCGGCTGCGGCAACCGGGGCTGCGTCGAGGCCTACGCCGGCCGCAAGGACATGCAGCGCTGGGTTGCCTCCAAGGTCGAGGACGGAAGCAAGACCAAGCTCTTCAAGATCGCCAGGCACAAGCACCGCGACGCGCTGACGAGCGGCGTGTGGGCGCGGGCGGTCCGCGACGACGACAAGCTCGCCGAGCGGGCGGTCCACCGGGCCACGCGCGCACTCGGGGCCGGCATCGCCTCCGCGATCAACCTTCTCGACCTGCCCGCCGTGGTGATCGGCGGCGGCATGGGGGAGCGGTTCTTCGTCGACCGCCAGAAGGAGATCGCCAAGTACATGGAGGCCAACCTCTTCCGGCGCGAGGACCCGCCGGCGCTCCTGGGCACCGAGCTGGGCGACGACGGCGGCGCGATCGGCGCGGCGCTGCTGGTGCTTCCCGGCGCCTGAAAGAGAGCGTGCGGGCCCATGGGCGGCCTGTGACTAGGCTCGCCGGCCGATGGCCCGGCGCACCCCCTCCACAGCACTTCTTGCGGCCCTGGCTCTTGCTGCGCTCGCCTGCGCGCCTGCGGCGGTGGCCGCGGAGCCGACCGTCCCGGAGAGCCCCAACGTCACCGTCGGCGACGTCTCGCTCTCCGGGCTGACCTACGAGCAGGCGGTGGCCCGGCTCGAGCGCGAGGTACGCCCGGCGCTGATGAGGAAGGTCGTCGTGAGGCTGGGCAAGCGCCGCGAGGCGATCACCGGCGAGCAGGCCGGCCTGAAGTTCGACGCCGGGGCGACCGCCCGGCGCGCCCTTGCCGTCAAGCCGGCACCCGACAGCGCCGCCTCGACCACCGAGGGCGCCGCGAGCGTGCCGGCGGTCATCGACCCCGTCGTCCGCCACTCGCGCCTTACCGTCCGGGCCTTCGCCCAGCGGATGGCCGCCCGCGCCGGCCGCCCGGCCCGCAACGCGCGGGTGCGGTTCGGTATCCGCCGCCAGCGGGTCACCGGCGCGCGGATCGGCCTGCGCTACGACGCGCTCGCCCTGGCTGCCCGTATCGACGGGGCCCTCGCCTCGCCTGCCGGCTCGCGGATGGTGACGCTGGAGGGGCGCCGCGTGGTGCCGGCCCGCAACGTCAACGAGCTGCGGCGGATGTTCGGGACGATCGTCACCGTCGACAAGTCGACCTTCACCCTGAGGCTCTTCAAGCACCTCAAGTGGGCCAAGAGCTACAAGGTGGCGGTCGGTCTGCCGGCCTACCCGACGCCCTCCGGTCGCTTCCGCGTGCAGAACAAGCAGGTCAACCCCGTCTGGTCGGTTCCCAACAGCCCGTGGGCCGGTGAGCTGGCCGGCTCACGCATTCC
>JAUMBN010000042.1:0-4381 GCA_032119675.1 Solirubrobacteraceae bacterium
ATCGACATCCACCGCCGCGTCGCTGCCGCAGCCGAGGTGGCCGACCTGGGGATGCTGCGCGAGGAGCTGGAGGACCGGTTCGGGCCGGCGCCCCAGCCGATCCTCAACCTTCTCGCCCTCCAGGAGGTGAGGGTCAGGTTCGGCCAGGCCGGCGTGCGAAACGTCGGCCTGCGGGGAGGGAGGCTGGTTGCCAGCCCGGTGACGCTGGAGGGCGAGGCAACGGCCCGGCTGGCCCGGGAGATGCCCGCCGCGCGGTATGAACCGGGGCGGTCCACGCTGACGCTCGAGGTCGGCGAGGAGCCCGGGGAGCAGCTGGCTCGGGTGGGCGAACTGGCGGGGATGCTGGCCTCACTGGCGCCCGAGATGCCGGCCGATGGCGCGTGAACGGAGCCGAATGCCTATTATCGCCGGAGCTATGAACCGCTCTACCCGCTTTCTGCTCCCTGCGGCCGTCATTGCCGCCTCGGTCTCGATCGCCGGCTGCGGCGGCGTGCCGAGCGACGACGTCGCCAAGATCGACGGCCAGACGATCTCCAAGGAGACCTTCGACCGGTGGGTGACGGTCGCGGCTGCCTCGTCGGCCGCCCAGGACCCGACCGCCAAGGCGGCGGTCCCGGACCCCCCGAACTTCACCAACTGCATCGCGGCCAAGCGCAAGGACGCCCCGAAGCCGGTCAAGGGCCAGCCCGAGCAGACCGACGCCGACTTCAAGAAGCAGTGCTCTGACGCCTACGAGACGCTCAAGACGCAGGTCATGCAGTTCCTGATCCGCTCCGAGTGGCTCGAGCTCCAGGCCCAGGAGCTGGGGATCGAGATTCCCGACTCGAAGATCAAGGCCGAGTTCGCCAAGGCCCGCAAGCAGGCCTTCCCCGACAACAAGGCCTACGCCGAGTTCCTGGAGAACTCGGGCCAGACCGAGGCCGACCTTCTCTTCCGCCAGCGCTCCCAGCTCCTCGAGCAGCGCATCACCGAGCAGGTCAACAAGTCGTCCAAGAACGTAAGCCAGGACGAGATCGACGCCTACTACGAGAAGAACAAGGCCCAGTTCGTCCAGCCCGCCACGCGCGACCTCAACGTCGTCCTGACCAAGGACAAGGCCACCGCCGAGAAGGCCAAGGCGGCCCTCGAGAGCGGCGATTCATGGGCCACGGTCGCCAAGGAGTACTCGATCGACCCGGCCTCCAAGAAGAACGGCGGCAAGCTGCCGGCCGTCGCCCAGGGGTCGCAGGAGACCGCCTTCGACAAGGCGATCTTCTCCGCCCAGGAGGGGGAGGTCGAGGGCCCGGTCAAGACCAGCCTCGGCTACTACGTCTTCGAGGTAACCAAGGAGACCCCGAAGTCGACCCAGAGCCTCAAGGAGACCCAGCAGTCGATCCGCCAGATCGTCGCCTCCGAGAAGCAGCAGAAGGCGCTGGCCGCCTTCGGCAAGGGCTACCAGGAGAAGTGGCGCGCCAAGACCGACTGCCAGAAGGGCTACATCGTGCCCGACTGCAAGAACTACAAGGCGCCCAAGGGCCAGCAGCAGTCCCCGGGCGGACAGCAGCAGGCACCTCAGCAGGCTCCGCAGCAGGCCCCTCAGCAGGCTCCCCAGAGCGGCAACTGAGCCGGCCGCACGGGCTGCGATGGGCGGTCCGGGCCGCGAACGGATCGAGGAGTCGCTCGGCCGGCTCGACGAATTGACGCGCACGCTGCGGCGCGAGTGCCCGTGGGACCGGGAGCAGGACGAGCGCTCGATCGTCCCGCACACCGTCGAGGAGGCCTTCGAGCTCGCCGACGCGGCCAACACCGGTGACGACGCGGCGCTGATCGACGAGCTGGGCGATGTCCTCTTCCAGGTCCACTTTCTCTCCCTGCTGATGGAGGAGCGCGGCGCCGGCAACCTGGCCGCGGTGGCCGACGCCTGCCACGAGAAGCTGGTCCGCCGCCATCCTCATGTCTTCGGGGAGGTGGAGGTCGACGGTGCCGACGAGGTGCTGGAGAATTGGGACGAGATCAAGCGGGGCGAGCCCGGGCGCCGGCCCGGAATCTTCAGCCACGTCCCGGAGAACCTGCCCGCGACGCTCCTGGCCCGAAAGGTGCAGCGCCGCTCCGCCTCGAGCGGCTTCGACCCCGGGGACGCCGCCGACGCGGCCGAGGCGGCAGGCGCGCAGGCCCGGGCCGCCGGTGAGCTGGCGGACCGGCCCGGCTCGCCCGAGGCCTTCGATGCTGTCGGCGACCTCCTGTTCGCCGCCGTCAACCTCGCAAGGCGCATGAAGGTGGACCCCGAGCTCGCCCTGAGGGCATCGAGCGGTCGTTTCCGCCGGCGGGTCGAGGCGGCCGAGCAGGCCGCCGCCGACGCTGGACGGCCGTGGGGGGAGCTGACACCGGAAGAGCAGCTCCAGTTTTATGTGGAGTCACGACTGAAGGAGAACCCTTGAGCAAGATCGCCTCCATCCACGCCCGCCAGATCCTCGACAGCCGTGGCAACCCGACCGTCGAGGCCGAGGTGACCCTCGACACCGGCGAGTTCGGCCGCGCGGCGGTCCCCTCCGGAGCCTCGACCGGCGAGTTCGAGGCCACCGAGCTGCGGGACGGCGGGGAGGCTTACGGCGGCAAGGCCGTTACGAGGGCGGTGGCGGCGGTCAACGACGGGATCGCCGACCGGCTGGCGGGGATGGACGCCCTCGACCAGCGGGCGCTCGACGAGGCGATGATCGAGCTGGACGGAACCCCGAATAAGTCCAGGCTCGGCGCCAACGCCATTCTTGGCGTCTCTCTCGCCGCCGCCCACGCCGCGGCGGCCAGCGCCGGCAAGCCGCTCTGGCTCTACCTCGGGGGAGAGGAGGCCACGACGCTTCCCGTCCCGATGATGAACGTCCTCAACGGCGGCGCCCACGCCGACAACCGGGTCGACTTCCAGGAGTTCATGATCGTCCCCTGCGGGGCATCCTCGTTCTCCGAGGCCCTGCGGACCGGGACCGAGGTGTTCCACGGCCTGAAGTCGGCGCTCAGCGCCCGCGGCCTGGGTACCGCCGGCGGCGACGAGGGGGGCTTCGCGCCCGACCTGGGATCCAACGAGGAGGCGCTCGAGATGCTGATGGAGGGGATCGCCGCCGCCGGGTACGCGCCGGACGAGGACGTGGCCATAGCCCTCGACCCGGCCACCAGCGAGATCTTCGAAGACGGCACTTACGTGCTCGAGCACGAGGGGCGACGCCTCAGTGCGGCGGAGATGGCGGGCTACTGGGCCGAGATGGCCGATCGCTACCCGATCGTCTCGATCGAGGACGGAATGGCCGAGGAGGACTGGGACGGCTGGGCGCTTCTCACGGAGAAGGTCGGCGACCGCGTACAGCTCGTGGGCGATGACCTCTTCGTCACCAACACCGAGCGGCTGGGCCGCGGCATCGAGCTCGGCGTCGGGAACTCGATCCTGGTCAAGGTCAACCAGATCGGCACGCTCTCGGAGACCCTCGACGCCGTCGTCATGGCCCAAGACGCCGGTTATACCGCGGTCATGTCGCACCGCTCCGGCGAGACCGAGGACACGACGATCGCCGACCTGGCCGTCGCCACCGGCTGCGGCCAGATCAAGACCGGCGCGCCCTCGCGCTCCGATCGGGTGGCCAAGTACAACCAGCTGCTGAGGATCGAGGAGCAGCTGGGTGACCGGGCCCGTTACCCGGGCCGCTCGGTCTTCCGCCGCTGACCCGGGAAGGAGAATGGCGGCCGGCGCAGAAGCGCCCAAGATATGGGCTATCAGGGCCTCCACGACCGGTCCGAGAAGCCGTTTTCGCGCACCGGCATGATTCCGCGCCCGAAGCTGGTCGCCGGCCGTCCCGACGGCTCGAGCCCGATCCGCTGGGACCGCATCGGCAGGGCGCTGATCATCGGCGTCTGCCTGCTGATCGCCATCCTCTACATCCGCCCCCTGGTGTCGATCGTCTCCGCCCGCGGCGAGGCTGCCGAACGCCGGGCCGAGGTGGAGCGGCTCCAGGCGGTCAACGACCGCCTGACCAAGCGCGTCCAGACGCTCAAGAGCCCGGCCGCCCTCGAGCTTGAGGCCCGGCGCCTGGGCATGGTCAAGCCCGGCGAGCGCGCCTACGTGATCAAGGGCCTGCCGGACGCTCCCTGAGGGCGCCGCTAACCTGCGCGCCGTGTCGTACGAGACGGCGATCCAGCAGTGGCGGGCAGGCACCCGGTTCGTCACCGAGCTTCCCCCGGAGCGCGAGCGGACCGCCCAGCGCGTCGAGGACGCGATCGTCGCCGAGCTGAGGCGACGCTATGGCGGCGCCTTCACGGCCGAAGAGCTGGTGACCGGTTATGAGTCCGGCACTGCGTGGTGCCTCGAGCTGGCCAGGAGAACCGCGCCGAAAGACCCCTGGAGCTGGGACGGGCGGCT
>JAUMBN010000043.1:0-13871 GCA_032119675.1 Solirubrobacteraceae bacterium
CCGAGATCGACGCCACCGTCGCAAGGCTGGGGGAGGTGCGCGACGCGCTGGCCGCCAGGGACCGCGAGTGGCTCGAGTCATGGCAGGCGTCGGCCGCGGGCGACAGGCAGCGCCTGACCGACGAGGGACTCGGCGGCGGTCCGGTGAGCGAAATCCCGGTTGCCGTCCCCAACCGCCCCGGGGTCGTCGCCGAGATCGCCCTCGCCCTGGCCCGGGTCGACGTGAGCATCTCCGATATGGCCCTTAGCCCGGCCCCCGACCGGCGCAGCGGCGTCATCACCCTCTGGGTTCCGCAGGACCAGGCCGAGGCAGCCGAACGCTGCCTGGCCGAGATCGACCTGGCAGAGCGGTGAACGTCACCGTCGAGCCGTCCGGGCCGCTTCGGGGGGAGCTCGCCGTCCCGCCGGACAAGTCGATCTCCCACCGCCTGGCCATCCTCGGGGCGATGTCCGACGAGCCCGTACGCATAACCGGGTACCTCGAGGCCCAGGACACTCTCTCGACGCTTGACGCGGTCGCGGCGGTCGGTGCGCTGGTCGAGCGCGACGGCAGCGACGTAACGATCCGTGGCACCGGCCTGCGCAACGCCCACGAGCCGGACGGCCCGATCGACGTAGGCAACGCGGGCACGCTTATGCGCCTCCTTCCCGGCTGGCTCGCCGGCCAGGAGGGTCGCTCCTTCGTGCTGGACGGCGACGAGTCGATCCGTCGTCGCCCCGTCGACCGCATCGCCGAACCGCTGGCGCTGATGGGCGCGAGCATCGAGGCGACCGACGGACGGCTTCCCCCGCTGACCGTCAACGGTTCACGCCTGCACGGCATCGAGTACGAGCTCCCCGTGGCCAGTGCGCAGGTGAAGTCCTGCCTCTGCTTCGCGGCCCTGGTGGCCGACGGCGAGACCACGATCGTCGAGCCGGTGCCGAGCCGTGACCACACCGAACGGCTGCTCGCGGCCTGCGGAGCGCGGATAGAACGTGACGGCAGTGTCCTGACCGTCTTCGGCGCCGACGAGATCGAGCTTCCCGCCGAGGTGGCGGTCCCGGGCGATCCCTCCTCGGCCGCATTCATGCTGACCGCCGGGATGATCGTGCCGGGCTCGAGGCTCCTGCTCACCGGCTGCGGGGTCAACTGGACTAGGACCGGTTTCATGCGGATCGCCGAGAGGATGGGCGGCGTCCTCATCGCCGACTTCGAGGAGCGGGCCTTCGAAGAGGAGATTCCGACCGACGAGCCGGTCAGCGAGATCGACGTCACCTCCGGTCCGCTGGTCGCCACGACGGTCGAGCCCGAGGAGGTACCACTCGCCATCGACGAGCTGCCCCTCGTCGCGCTCCTTGGCTGCTTTGCCGACGGGGAGACGGTCGTTCACGGCGCAGGCGAACTCCGCCTGAAGGAATCCGACCGGATCGCATCGGTGGTGGACGGCCTGAACGGGCTGGGGGCCGACGCCGAAGCCACCGAGGATGGGTTTGTAATCCGCGGGACGGAGGGGCTCCGCGGCGGCTCGATCGACGCCCGCGGCGACCACCGTCTGGCCATGCTCGGGGCGATCGCCGGGCTGGCCTCGCAGGAAGGCGTCGAGATCGTTGGTGCCGAGGCGATCGACGTCTCCTACCCGAGCTTCCTCGAGGACCTCGCCGCCCTTCGGTGATCGGGTCCGGCCGCTACGTTCAGCCGCGATGATCGTCGCCATCGATGGACCGGCGGGGGCCGGCAAGTCAACCGTCGCTCGTGCGTGCGCCGAGGCGCTCGGCTTCACCTACCTGGATACCGGAGCCATGTACCGCTGCGTGGCCCTGGCGGGCCTCCGTGACCCGGGCCGCGATCCCGCATCACTGGACATCGAGGTGGGTGACCGCATACGCCTCGACGGCGAGGACGTCACCGATGAGATCCGCTCGGCGCAGGTCACCGCGGAGGCCTCGCGCGTTGCCGCCGACCCCGGCGTACGGGAGGCAATGGCCTCACGCCAGCGGGCGCTGCTCGCCTCGGGAGACTGGGTTGCCGAGGGGCGCGACATCGGCACGGTCATCGTTCCACACGCCGAGCTCAAGGTGTTCCTCACCGCCGACCCGCGGGAGCGTGCGCGGCGCCGCGCCGAGCAGACCGGCAGGCCGGTCGACGAGGTGCTGGCCGAGCAGGCCGAGCGCGACGCCCGCGACGGCGCGCGCGAGATTTCCCCGCTGCGCCAGGCCGGGGACGCCGTCGAGCTCGACACCTCGGGCCTGACCGTCGACGAGGTGTGCGGTCGGGTCGAGGGCCTGGTCGCCGAGCGGCGAGCCGGGGGCGCGGGGCAATGAGCGCCCCGCGGGTCGCGGTCGTCGGCTACCCAAACGTCGGCAAGAGCTCGCTGGTCAACCGCCTCAGCGGTAGCCGGGAGGCGGTGGTTCACGAGCGCGCCGGCGTTACGCGCGACCGCAAGGAGGTCGAGTGCGACTGGAACGGGCGTCCCTTCGTCCTCGTCGACACCGGGGGTATGGACCGCCTCGACGCCGACCCGATATCGGGCTCGATCCGCGACCAGGCGCAGGCGGCGATCGGCGAGTCGCAGGCCGCGCTGCTGGTCGTGGACGCCCAGGCAGGGCTGCGGCCAGGGGACGAGGAGATGGCCGACCTCCTTCGCCGGACGGGGATCCCGGTGCTCGTTGCGGCCAACAAGGTCGATGGCCCGGCCGATATTCCGCTGGCGTCGGACTTTCATCGTCTCGGGCTCGGCGAGCCGCAACCGGTGTCGGCCGCCCAGGGCATGGGCAGCGGCGACCTGCTCGACCGGCTGGTGGCGATGCTGCCCGAGGGTGGCGAGGACGACGGGGACGAGGGCGTGCTCCGGCTCGCGATCATCGGCCGTCCCAACGTGGGCAAGTCGACCTTCGTGAACCGGCTTGTCGGCGCCGAGCGGGTGATCGTCAGCGACGAGGCGGGCACCACCCGGGACGCAATCGACCTGCCGCTCGAGATCGACGGGCAGCGGCTGCTGATCGTCGACACCGCCGGGATGAGGCGCCTGTCGAAGGTGAGCGACAAGGTCGAGTACTACACGGTCCTGCGCTCCCAGCGGGCGGTCGAACGCGCCGACGTGGCGATCGTGGTCTGTGACGCGGCCGACGGTGTCACCAGCCAGGACCTGCGGATCGCCGAGCTGGCAATGAAGGAGGGTTGCGCGACCCTGCTCGTGCTCAACAAGTGGGACGAGACGGAGATGGACGAGGACGACCTCGACCACGAGCGCGCAAAGGTCCTGGGCAAGCTCCGCCTGCGCCCGAGGGTCATGACGCTCAGCGCGCTGACCGGACGCAACGTGGAGCGCGTGATCACCGAGGCGATCGCCCTCGGGCGCAGGCGCCAGGAGCGGATACCGACCGCCGACCTCAACCGGTTCGTAGCCGAGGTCGTGGCCGAGCGCCAGCCCCCGGCAAAGCGGGGCCAGCGCCTGAAGCTCTTCTACCTGGCGCAGATCGAGACCGGGCCGCCGCGCTTTGCCCTCCAGGTAAACCACCGCAACCGCGTGACCCGTGACTACATGTACTTCTTCGAGAACCGGCTCCGCAAGCGCTACGGGTTCGACGGCATCCCGCTGATAATCGACGTCAAGGAGCGCAGCGGGCGTCGCACTTATCCGGACCGCTAGGGGTGCAGCGGGGATTCCCGCCGACCGTTAACGGACCGCTACGCTTCCGCGTCATATGAGCGCAGAGAACAGCTTCCTCTTCACCTCCGAATCGGTCACCGAGGGCCATCCCGACAAGGTCGCCGACCAGATCTCCGACGCGATTCTCGACGCGATCCTCGCCCAGGACTCCTTCGCCAAGGTCGCCTGCGAGACGCTGGTCAACAACAACCTCGTCGTTATCGCCGGGGAGACCTCGTTCGACGTCTCGAAGATCGACGTGGAGGAGATCGTCCGCGACAAGATCCGCGAGATCGGTTACGTCGGATTCGACCCGATGTTCGACGCCGACACGGTCGAGGTGCTCAACCGGCTCGAGGCACAGTCGGCGGATATCGCCCAGGGCGTCGACGAGGCCAAGGAGGCCCGCGAGGGCGACGAGGACCCGCTCGACAAGGCCGGGGCCGGCGACCAGGGGATGATGTTTGGGTACGCCACCAGCGAGACCGAGTCGCTGATGCCCCTCCCGGTGCACCTTGCCCATCGCCTGGCCGAGCGCCTTACCGAGGTCCGCAAGGACGGCACGCTCTCCTACCTTCGTCCCGACGGCAAGACGCAGGTGAGCGTCCGCTACGTGGACAACCGGCCGGTCGCCGTCGAGAGGGTTTTGATCTCCACCCAGCACGACGAGGATGTCGACGGCGAGGAGCTCAAGCAGGAGCAGATTGCCGACGACCTTTGGGAGAAGGTCGTGGTACCGGTCCTGGACGACGAAGGAGTGGAGTACGACGCCGACGAGCTCCGCGCCGACCTCCTGATCAACCCGACCGGACGCTTCGTGATCGGGGGCCCTGTTGGTGACTGCGGCCTCACCGGCCGCAAGATCATCGTCGACACCTACGGCGGCATGGCCCGGCATGGCGGTGGCGCCTTCTCCGGAAAGGACCCGTCGAAGGTCGACCGCTCTGCCGCCTACGCCGCCCGCCACGTGGCCAAGAACATCGTCGCCGCCGGCCTCGCCGACCGCGCCGAGGTGCAGGTTGCCTACGCCATCGGCGTCGCCCACCCGGTCTCGGTGATGGTCGACACCTTCGGGACCGAGACGATCCCGATCGAGCAGATCGAGGAGCTCGTGGCCGAGAACTTCGACCTTCGCCCGGCGGCCTTCCGCGAGTACCTGAGCCTGCACAGCCCGATCTATTCCGGCACCGCCGCCTACGGCCACTTCGGCCGCAACGAGCAGGAGTTCACCTGGGAGCGCACCGACCGGGCTGACGCACTGCGCGAGGCTGCCGCAGCAGCCGCCAGCGCCTGACCTTCGCCGAGCCCACGGGCGTAGCCGGCTCCCCGCTCCCGCATCGGCGGTTCCGGGGCTAGCCATCCCGGCCGGGCTCTAACTTCTGGCGGTGTCCGCTGTCGCCCAGGTCGAGCCGATTACCACGGCCCGGGTTCTCCGGGGCCCGTTCGACTACGAGCGGCCGGAGGGGGTAGGGGTCGGCTCGGTGATGGTCGTCCCGTTCGGGCGCCAGGAGCTCCTGGCCGTCGTCACGGCGCTGGCGGACGGCTCCGAACATGACGTGCTGGCCCCGCGGGAGGTGCTCGACGCCTCACTCCCGGCCGATCTCGTCGAGCTCGGGCCTTGGCTGGCCGCCGAGTACGGCTCGACCCCGGCGCGGGCCTTCTCGCTCATGCTGCCGCCCCGGGGCGTGCGGGCGAAGAAGGTCCTCCACGCCCGCCTGCTCCGCGAGCCCGAGGAGGGGGAGAGGCTGACCGAGCGCCAGCGTGCGCTGCTGGCCACGCTCCCGCGGGTCGCCGGTGAGGAACTCCCGGCCCTCAGGCGCCTCGAGGCCCGTGGGCTCGTGGCGATCGATGCCCAGGGCATGCGTCGCGAGCCGGGCCACCGCGACGTCGGGGCCCGGCAGGAAGGGGACGGCCCCGCGCTCACCCCGCGCCAGGCAAAGGCCTTGGAACAGGTGGCTGGAGCGTCCCCCGGCGAGAGCCTCCTGCTCCACGGCGTGACCGGATCGGGCAAGACCGAGGTCTACCTGCAGGCCGCGGCCCGCACGCTGGAATCCGGTCGCGGCGTCCTGGTGCTGGTGCCGGAGATCGGCCTCACCCCCCAGATGGTCACCCGCTTCCGTGAGCGCTTCGGCGAGACGGTCGCCGTGCTGCACTCCGGCCTCGGGGCCGGCGAGCGCTACGACGAGTGGATGCGTGTCCGCACCGGCGAGGCGCGTATCTGCATCGGGCCGCGCTCCGCCGTCTTCGCGCCGATGGAGCAGATCGGCCTGATCGTCGTCGACGAGGAGCACGACTCCTCCTACAAGCACGAGGGCGACCCGCGCTACGACGCACGGCACGTGGCCTGCCGGCGTGCCCTCCAGCACGGGGCGGTGCTCGTGGCCGGAAGCGCCACTCCCAGGGCAGAGAGCTGGGATTCGCTGCGCCGGCTCGAGCTGCCCGAGCGGGTCGACGGGTCGCCGCTTCCCCCGGTCGAGATTCTCGACCTCAAGGGGGTACGGGGAGCCCTTCACCCGGTCGCCTACGAATCCCTGGTCGACGCCCGCAAGTCGATCGTCCTACTGAACCGCCGCGGCTGGTCCAACTACCTGACCTGCTCGAGCTGCGGCTACGCATGGGAGTGCCCCCACTGCGACGTCACCCTCGTGATGCACAGGGCCAGCGGGATCCTCTCCTGCCACCACTGCGGGTTCCGGGAACCGGTGCCCGAGAGCTGCCGCGAGTGCGGGTCGGCCTCGATCGCCCGGCACGGCTCCGGCACCGAGCGGCTCGAGGAGGAGCTTCCGGGAGAGGTCTTCCGGCTCGACGGCGACGCCGGCGACCCCGGGGAGATCCTCGCCCGCTTCGAGCAGGCCGAGACCGGGATCCTGCTCGGCACCCAGGTCGTCGCCAAGGGGCACGACTTCCCGGGTGTCGAACTCGGTGTCGTGATCGACGCCGACCAGACCCTCCGCTTTCCCGACTTCCGGGCCGAGGAGCGCACCTTCGCCCTGGTCACCCAGCTCGCGGGTCGCACGGGACGCGGCCAGGCCAGGGGCCGGGTTCTCGTACAGACGATGGTGCCCGAGGCCGAGTCGATCGTTCGCGCATCCCGCCATGACGCCCCCGGCTTCCTGGCGGGCGAGCTCGAACGCCGCCGGGCGCTCTCCTACCCGCCGTTCTCGACCCTGATCCGCATCGTCTGCTCTTCGGAGAAGCCCGGGCTGGCGCAGGAAGCGGCGGCCGGGATACAGGGGCGCATCCCGGGCTCGCTCGGGCCGGCCCCGCTCTTTCGGCTGCGCGGCCGCGAGCGCAGCCAGGTCGTGGTCAAGGCCCCTGAGCGGCGGCCGGCGGTAGTCGCGGTCGGGGCCGCCGTCGACGAGGTGGCGGCTTCCTGGGGGCGCAGGGGAGTCTCGTTCTCGGTGGACGTCGATCCCCAGTAGCCGCCGTCCTAGAATCGGCCCATGGCCCCGAAAGAGACCGGTGAGGAGGTCGAGCTTCCCGAGCACGACGAGGAGCGCCTGGCGCGCCACGCCCCGGCTGCCGAGTACGACGAAGAACGCCTGGCCCGGCGCGCCGCGGCGCTGCGCCATGTGCGCCGCTTCGGCGACCCGGTTCTCAAGTCCCGTGCCGCGCCGGTCACCGAGTTTGACGACGAGCTGCGGGCTTCGCTCGACCGGATGGCCCACCTCATGGAGGAGGCTATCGGCGTAGGGCTGTCGGCCAACCAGGTTGGCGAGCTGCGGCGGATGCTCGTCTACCGGGTCGAGGAGGAGGGCGACTACCAGGCGCTGGTCAACCCGCAGATCGAGTGGTTCTCGGACGAGAAGGAGCCCGGCTTCGAGGGATGCCTGAGCCTTCCCGAGGTCGGCCTGGAGATCGAGCGCCCGGCCCGGATCCGCGTCCGCGCCCACGACCGCTTTGGCGAAGAGCGCATCTTCGAGGCCGAGGGCCTTGAGGCGCGGGTCATCCAGCACGAGGTCGACCACCTCGACGGCGTCCTGATCCTCGACCGTGCCTCGCGCTCCGATCGCCGCGAGGCCATGAGGACGCTGCGCGAGGCCCTGCGCGAGAGCTGAGCCCGCGGTGGAGTTCGCCTACCTGGGCACCTCAGGCTTCGCCGCCGGGCTCGTGCGCCGGGCCTGCGAGGCCGGTTCTGCCCCTGGGCTGGTGGTGACCCGCCCCGACCGCCCGGCCGGACGCGGGCGCCGGGTTACCTCACCGCCGGTCGCCGATGCGGCAGCGGAGCTGGGGATCGAGCTCTTCCAGCCCGAGGACGTAAACGACGCGGCCTCCGTCGAGAAGATCGCTGCGGGCAGCCCCGACCTGCTCGTCGTCTGTGCTTACGGGGCGCTGGTCGGCGAGGCGCTGCTGGAGCGCTACGAGATCCTCAACGTCCACCCGTCGCTGCTGCCGCGCTGGCGCGGGGCGGCGCCGATCGAGCGGGCGATTATGGCCGGCGACGAGGAGACCGGCGTCTCGATAATGCAGCTGACCGCCGGGCTGGACAGCGGCCCGGTCTGCCTGGCGGCCAGGGAACCCATCCATCCCGAGGACACCTGGGGGAGCCTCTCGGAGCGGCTCGAGGAGCTCGGGGCGCGGCTGCTGCTGGAAGCCATGGAGAGCAGGCCGCCGTTCGTCGAGCAGGACGAGGAGCTGGTCACCTGGGCCGAGAAGATCGGCTCCGGTGACCGGACGATCGACCTCTCCGCCCCGGTCGCCGAACAGGAGCGGCTGGTGCGCGCCCTCAGCCCTCACGTTGGCGCGCGGATCGCGCTGCCCGACGGCAGCTTTCTCGGAATCCTCGAGGCCCACGTCGAGGAGGGCCGGCTGGTCCCCGGCCGCGTCCTCCCTGCCGGGGGAAGGGCGATGCAGTGGGACGAGTACCTGAGGGGCCACGAGGATCCCCTTGCCGGCTCCTGAGGCCGCGGATACGCCGGAGCGGCGGCGTATAGTCCGGGACGTGTCAGAGGTTTCGGTAGGGCTCGAGTGTCCGTCCTGTCATGAGCCCTGGCTGCGGCCCACCACCGTCGCCGGCCGATACCGCTGCGTCTACTGCCTGCACCGCTACGAGCTGCGCTCGGTCTGCCCGGGCTGCGGCGAGCACCAGACCATCGTCCGCATGTCGAGTACGGCAACGACCGAGTGTTCCCACTGCGGTACCTCGATGCTGGTGGAGGTATGAGCGGCTTCCCGCAGGTGGCGCCGTCGGTCCTCTCGGCCGACTTCGGTGTGCTCCGTGAGCAGGTTGGCCTCGTCCAGGATGCCGGTGCCACGGTCATCCACGTCGACATCATGGACGGCCACTTCGTCCCGCCGCTGTCGATGGGGCCACCGGTATGCGAGGCGCTCCGCGACATGGGGCTCCACCTCGAGGTCCACCTGATGGTCGAGCACCCCGAGACGACCCAGATCGCCGCGTTTGCGCAGGCCGGGGCGGGGACGATCATCGTCCACGCCGAGGCGACCCCGGCGATCGACTACGCGCTGGGCCTCATCCGCGAGCACGGCTGCCTGGCCGGGCTCGCCGTGAACCCCGCCACGCCGATCGACTTCTTCGAGCAGGTCGAGGTCGACCTTGCCCTTTGCATGACGGTCAACCCCGGCTGGGGCGGGCAGGGCTTCATCCCGGGCTCCAACGAGAAGATCGCCCGGATGCGCCGGCTGCTCCCGGAGGCGACGATCCTGGAGGTGGACGGCGGGATCGACGCCGAGACCGCAGGGCCTGCGGTGGCCGCCGGGGCCCAGCGGCTCGTGGCCGGAAGCGCGATCTTCGGGACGGACGACCCGGCGGGCGCCTACAGCGCAATCCTCGAGGCCGCCGAGGCGGCCTGATCGCTCAGGCCGCGTCCCGCCGGTAGAGCGCGTAGAGAAGGGCGCAGAGCAGCGCCGCACAGGCCGCGTAGCCGATCTCGGCGCGCAGCAGCACGTCGGATACCGCCGGAACGAACATCCAGCCGACGAGGGCCAGCCCGGAGAGGAGCCAGGCGAAGGCCGCCTGCCGGGCCCGCTCGCGGGCGAGGGCGGCCTGGTTGAGTGTGCCGGCCATCAGGTGGAAGCCCATTCCCACCGCAACAATGGCCAGCCCGACCCGGCCGTAGGAGGTGTCGTCCCCGAAGACCAGGTTCATGAACTCCGGGCCGATTATCAGGAGCCCCGCCGCGGCCAGGCCGGCGAACACCGCGACCGCCTTTACCGTGACCGAGATCGCCGAGCCGAACTGGTCGTGGCCCTCGGTGGCCTTGAGGCCCGTGAGGTGGGGGAGCAGAGAGGTCTGGACCGACTGGAAGAGCTGTATCGGCGCCCGGGTGATCAGCAGTACGTTGAAGACCGCGCCGGCGACGGCGGCGTCGGCCACCGCGTTGGCGACCAGGACACCCGAGTTGAGCAGGACCTGCTCGCCGAGCTGGATCCCGGCGACCGAGACGGCGAAGGCGGTCCCGGCCTCGACCGCTCCCGTGAGCTCGGGCAGGGGGGCGTCGCGGTCGAGCTTGGCGTGGCGTGCGATCGCCCACGGGATGACGAGGAGCGAGAGCACCGGGGCGGCGAGGATCCCTGCGGCGATCGCCGTCTGGCCGGAAGTGATGCCGACCGCCACGGCCAGCGGGAAGCAGAACCGGAAGGTCGACTCGAAGAGCATCAGCCCGCCGTAGAGCGCGAACCACTGGTGGCCGGCGAAGTAGCCGCGGGCGAAGTAGCTCGCCGCGTAGGCCAGCCCGGCGCCGGTGAAGATCCAGAAGAGAGCCGTTGAGCCGCCGAAGAGGTCGGTCAGCGGCCCGGAGAAGGCCAGGGCGCAGGCCAGGAAGGCGGCCGCGAAGCCGGCCTGGATCGCAACCGGCCGGCGGAGCGGGTGGCCGTGGTGGGCGCCCCGGGCGCGGCGGTCGGAGATGGTTCGCGAGAGGAGCTGCTCGACCGGCCGGTAGATGACCGAGATGACGATGAAGAGCAGCGCCCAGAGGAGGGTGATCGTTCCGTACTGGCTCGCCGAGAGCAGGTTCGAGGCAAGGGCGAAGTAGGCGAAGGTGAACAGGCCGGTGGAGGCGACACCGACGAAGAGGATGCGGGTGCCGCGCCCGTAGTCCTTCGTGGTCGGGGCGGCGCCTCCAGTCCGGCCGGCTCCTGGTTCAGCCATCGGTCCTCACCAGGGCCATCGTCCAGGGGAAGGGGCGCCGCACGGCGACCACCGTCCCGTACTGGCCCAGGAGTGAGACGAAAGAGCGGCTGGACCAGTGGCTCAGGTGGCCCGGGGTGTTGCCGAGCGACCTCCAGTAGGCGCCGCGCGCCATGTTCGTTGCCCGCCAGACCGGCTCCCGCGGCACCGATGCCAGCAGCCAGCGGCTCGAGCATCGCGACATCTCGGCAAGAACCTGCCACGGGTCGCGCACGTGCTCCAGGACCTCGATCGCGCTTACCATCTCGAACGCCCCGTCAGCAAACTCCAGCCGCTCGGCCTGCATGGTTCGGAACTCAAGGTTCGCCCCGCCCTTGCGCTCCCACTCCCGGCGCAGCAGCGGGTCGTCGAGGTCGACGCCCACAACCGGTCCCGGTGCCACCTGCGGGGCCCAGGCCTCGGTGATGATTCCCTCGCCGCAGCCGACGTCGAGCAGTGACGCGGGGGAGGCCTCTGCGAAGAGGTCGTCGAGCTCGCGGTGGAAGCCGGCCACCAGCCGGCGGGCGATCGGGTTGGCCGACCCGTACTTGTCGTAAGTGTTGCCGGTAACGACCCCTCGGCCGCTGCTGGAGGGGCGGGCGCTCAAGCCTGGAGCGCTTCCCGCTCGGCGGTGGACTGGCGCTGCTCCTCCGTCGTCGGGGCCGAATGGGCGCCGGTGGTCGCCGGCTGGCCGGTCGCGCGGGCGCCCGGCTCGTAGTGCGAGGGCGGCACGTCGAGCTGGAGCTCGATCCGCCGCACGCGCTCGAAGATCCGCTGGCTCATGATTCGCTGGGCGTGCATCAGGTCGCCGATCACGCCGAGGGCGGCCATCACGACCGCGGCGTTGAAGAGAACGGCCCCGAAGATCAGCGACTGGACGTGGCCGGCTCCGTCGCCCTGGACCCAGCTGACGAAGAAGCGCGTCCACGGGATCAGCGCCAGGACGAACAGGATCACGGCCAGGGTCATGAAGACCCGCATCGGCTCGTACTGGGCGTAGATCCGGAAGATCGAGATCGAGTTGCGCCGCACGTAGGACCACATCGAAGGGAAGAGGCGCGACTCCCTCGTCTTCTCGTTGGTGCGGATCGGGACGTCGTCGACGGCGACCAGCAGCTTGCCGGCCTGGATGATTGTCTCGAGCGTGTAGGTGAAGCGCGAGACGACGGCCATCTGCAGGGCCGCCTCGCGGTTGTAGGCGCGGAAGCCCGAGGTGGTGTCGGGCACGTCGGTCTCGGAGGCCTGGCGGACAACCCAGGAGCCGAGCTTCTGCAGGCGCTTCTTGAGCGGGGAAAAGTGCTCGATCGTGTCGGTCTGGCGGTCGCCGATCACCATGTCGGCGTTTCCGGCGAGAATCGGCGCCGTCAGAAGGGGGATGTCGGCGCCGTTGTACTGGTTGTCGGCGTCGGTGTTGACGACGACGTCGGCGCCGAGCTTGAGGGAGGCGTCGAGCCCGGCCTGGAAGCCGGCGGCGAGTCCCCGGTTGTTGGTCAGGCGGACGATGTGGTCGACCCCGCACTCGCGGGCGACCTCGACGGTGCGGTCGGTCGAGCCGTCGTCGATCACCAGCCACTCCACCTCGTCGAAGCCGGTCACCTCGCGGGGCAGGTCGGCAAGCGTCGCCGGGAGGGTCTCCTCCTCGTTAAGGCAGGGGATCTGGATGATCAGCTTCATGTGATTCGGGACCCTCTTGGGCGCCCAACGGGCCGGTATGCTGCTTAGGGCAGCGAGCCCGTTGGCCGCAGCCCTGGCCTTCAGTATGCCGCAGGGCTGCCCGGCGAGTGGGATACGCGGCCCAATTCCCGTGTCCTCTGCGATGACCCCCACAGAAAAGGCCGACGCCGCCGGTTCGCGCGCCTGGTCGCCGGTGGCGATGGCCCTCCTGGGGCTCCTGGTCGCCCTCCTGGTCATCGGGTCGATCGCCTTCCCCACCTACACCACCTTCGACTCCACCTATGCGCTCCTCTGGGGGCGGGAGATCCTCGGCGGGGAGCTTCCCACCTTTGACGCGTTTCGGGCGCCAACCCAGCACCCGCTCTGGCTCCTGGTGGGGGTGGTGTTCGCCCTCTTCGGTGACGCAGCCGACCGGCTCCTGGTGCTGGCCACCATCGTCACCTACGTCTTCCTGGTCGCCGGCGTCTATTCGCTCGGTCGGCGTTCCTTCACCATCGCCATCGGGATCATCGCCGCGACGCTGGTGGTGCTCCGTTACAACTACCTGCTGCTCGCCGTCCGGGCCTACCTGGATATCCCCTTCCTGGCCCTGGTCGTCTGGGCTGCCGCCTTGGAGGTCTCGCGGCCACGGCGCGGTACGCCGGTCATGGTGCTCCTCTTCCTCGCCGGCCTCCTCAGGCCCGAGGCGTGGATCATGGCCGGCCTCTACTGGCTCTATCTCTTCCCGGCAATGAGCTGGGCGCGGCGCTTCTGGATGGCCGTCCTGGTGGCCGGTGCACCGCTCCTCTGGATCGCCACCGACTTCATCGTCACGGGCGACCCGCTCTTCTCCCAGACTCACACCAGCTCCGTCGTCGCCGAGCTGGAGCGATCAGCGGGGCTGCTCACCGCGATGAAGCTCGGGGTCCTCTACATGGGAGACCTGGCCAGCGTCCCGGTCGCCCTGCTCGGCCTCGCGGGAACCCTGCTGGCGATCTGGTTCACCCCCCGCCGGGCCGTGATCCCCCTGGCGGTGCTCGCGGCCGGCCTCGGGACCTTCGTCCTGATCAGCATCGCCGGGCTTGCGGTCATCCCCCGCTACATGATCCTCCCGGCGCTGATGCTCCTCTTCTTCGCCGGCGTCGCCCTCGGCGGCTTCTCGATGGCCGGCTCGGTCAACCTCAGGCGGGCGTGGATAGCCACCGCGGTCCTGGTGGTTGCGGTCTCGGCCTTCTTCACGCTGCAGCGTTCCAACTACTCGCCGATAATCGCCGACCTCGAGTTCCGCGACGATGCCGAGCAGGCGCTGATCTCGCTCCTCAACGAGCCCGGCGTGAAGGGCGCGGTCGACTGCGGCCCGATCCTCACCCCCAACCACCGGATGATGCCCGACGTTCGCTGGGAGCTCGACCTGGGCGCCGACCGCGTCGTCGCTCGCACCGACGTGAAGGAGGCGGCGAA